>DASWYH010001340.1:0-11751 GCA_036405095.1 Gemmata sp.
CGCCGCCCGTGGCGTGACCGCGGCGAACCCCCCCCGCAAGGGCGGGGGTGCGAGCCCCGCCCGGCCCTTGGTGGCACCCCCGCCCTTGCGGGCGGGGTTCGCCGATCAGTACTTCACCATCCCGGTATCGACCTTATCGGCCCAACCGAGGATGCCGCCGGTCAGGTTCACGAGCTTCGTGTAGCCCTGGGACTTCAGGAAGTCGATCGCCTTTTGGCTCCGCATCCCGCTCTTGCAGTGAACGATCACCTCGCGGTCCCGCGGCACCTCGGCGAAGCGGGACGGCAACTCGGGTAACGGGAGCAGCACCGTTCCGGGGATACGGCAGATCTGGAACTCGTTCGGGTTCCGCACGTCGAGGATGAACAGGTTCTCGCCCGCGTCGATGCGCTTTTTCAACTGCTCGGGCGTGATGTCGGCCCCGCTGAACGCGGGCTGAGCGGGGGCCGCCCCACCCCGGACCCCGCAGAACTCTTCGTAGTCGATCAGCCCGCGGATGGTCGGGTGCGGGGCGCCGATCGCCCACTTCGGGTCGCGCCGGATCTTGTACGTCTTGAACGTCATGTTGAGGGCGTCGTAGTGCAGGAGCCGCCCGATGAGCGGTTCCCCGATGCCCAAAATCAGTTTGATGGTTTCGGTGGCCTGAATGCACCCGACCACGCCGGGGAGGATGCCCAGTACGCCCCCTTCCGCGCAGCTCGGGACCTCGCCGGGGGGCGGCGGCTCGGGGTACAGGCACCGGTAGCACGGCCCCACGCGCGGGTCGAACACCGTGGCCTGTCCGTCGAACCGGAAGATGCTCCCGTACACGTTCGGTTTGTTGAGCAGCACGCACGCATCGTTGACCAGATAGCGCGTCGGGAAGTTGTCGGTCCCGTCCACGACGATGTCGTAGTGCTTCACGATGTCGAGGGCGTTCTTCGATGTGAACTGCGTTTCCCAGAGGTCGAGTGTGACTTCCGGGTTCACGTCGCGGAGCCGGTCGGCCGCGGACTGGCACTTCGAGCGGCCCACGTCCGCGGTGCCGTGGATGATCTGCCGTTGCAGGTTCGACGTGTCCACGACGTCGAAATCGACCAGGCCCAGCGTGCCCACCCCGGCCGCCGCGAGGTACAGCGCGAGCGGGGAGCCGAGCCCCCCGGTGCCGATGACGAGCACCTTGGCCGCTTTGAGTTTGCGCTGGCCATCGAGGCCCACTTCGGGCATGATCACGTGCCGCGAGTACCGCGCGAGGTCCGCTTGCGTGAGAGGCGTATCGGCCCAGCGGCCGGCGAGTGGATCGGGAAGCGACACGGGTGTGCCCTCAAGAATCAGAAAGCCAAGACCGAACCGCAGGTTGACTCACTTGCCGGTCAGCGGCGCGCGACCGATGACCGTGTACACCGGCCCGTCGCGGTCCATTTCGCTGTTGTAAACGAGAACCTCTTCCACCGTGACCCGGCCGCCCTGCCACGTCGCCCGCTTCGGCAACTCGGTGGCGAGCGCGAACGTGTCCGCCGCGGTCGTCAACCGGCCCAGCGTGAGGTGCGGCGTGTACCCGCGCTCCTCCGTCCGGTAGCAACCCAGTTCCAGCATCTCCTCTTCCAGCGCGAGGTGCATCCGTTGAAGCGGTTCCGCGCCATCGGTCACCCCGCCCCATACGACCTTCGGGTGGCGCGCGTTCGGGAACGCGCCCACACCCGACACGCGGAGCGAGAACGCCGGTTCGCCCGCAACCGCTGCTTTCACTCCTTTGCACACCGCGTGCAACTCGCGGTCGTCCACATCGCCCAGGAACAGGAGCGTGATGTGCATGCTCTCCGGCGTGACCCACTTGACCGCGGCCCCGGCTTTGGTGAGTTCCTTCTGAAGCGCGACGGCGCTGCCGCGGATCGCGTCGCCGATGTCGATACCGATGAACGTCCGCGTGCGGCCCATATGCTCTCTCAGGAATGTGGTGAACCGGCGCTCACACCAGCGCTTCGGCCCAGAACTGTTTCGCGCCGTGGTGCAGCCGGGCGCCGATCTGGGTGATGACCTTCATCGCCAGGAAGTTGGCGGCGCGGGCCGCGTTTTCGGCCGCCACGCCGTGCGTGATGCCGTACAGGAACGACCCCGCGAACATGTCGCCGGCGCCGGTCACGTCGACGGGCTGGCACGGGAACGCGGGGACGTGGCACTCCGACCCGTGGTAGCGCACGAACGCCCCGTTCGGGCCGTCGGTCACCACCGCGTTGGGCACGAGGGACTTCAGGTTCGCGAACGCCTCCTGGGCGCTGGCCCCGCCCGCAACGGCCACGGCTTCGGTCGCGTTGCAGAACAGCAGGTCGCTCTGCGCGAGCGCGGCGCGGAACGCGTCACCGAACACCTGGGGCACGAACGCATCCGAGCAGGTGAGCGCGACCTTCGTACCGCCCTCCTTCGCGGCCCTGAGTGCCTCACGGATGGCGAGTTGCCCGGTCGCCGGGTTCGCGAAGATGTAGCCTTCCACGAAGAGCCACTCGGCCGCCGCGACCTTGTCCGCGGGGACGTGCCGGTCGGCGAGGTGGCTCGACACCGCGAGGCACGTTCGCATCGTGCGCTCGGCGTCCGGGGTGATGATGCTCACGCACGTTCCGGTGGTCTCACCGAACAGCGGCGGGTTGGTGAAGTCGATGTCGAGTTCGTTGAACTCTTCCTTGTAGTGGAGCCCGTAACGGTCGTCGCCGACGCAGCCGATGAATGCGCCTTTGCCTCCGAGTTGCGAGCACGCAATGACGGAGTTCGCGACGCTCCCCCCGCTCACCAAACGCGGCTCGCGCGTGTGGAACGCGGCGAGCAACTTCTGTTGCTCCTCGTGCTCGGTCAGGCGCATCGTGCCGCGCTCGAACGCCAGCGGTCCGAACTCCTCTTCGCTCAGTTCAAGGAGAATATCGACGAGCGAGTTGCCGAGGCCGATGAGGTCGAATTCGCGTGGCATGGCTGTCCTTCGATTCGGGCACAATAACCGAGGGGCGGCACCCGTGCCGGTCTTCCCTGGGCGCGGGCACCTTGCCCGCTGCAAAACGCGCGGTGCCGCTGTTCGGTTGCTCGTCGCGCTAATCCGCCGGTGGCGCGAGCGGCCGGGAGGGCCGCGGTCCCAGGAGCAACCGGCTCACTGCGCCAGCGACAGCGCGCTCTCAATGCGGGCGAGCACCTTGTCCCGGCCGAGCAGCGCGAGCGTTTCGGGCAGGCTGAAGCCCGTGGTCTCGCCGGTCACCGCCACGCGCACCGGACCGTCGAGGTCTTTCGGCTTCACCCCGAGCTTCGTCGCGAGCGCCATGAAGCTCGCCAGGATCGTCGGGGCGTCGAACGGCTCCAGCGTGCGTAACTCGTCGGCGAATGCGCGGAGCCGGTCCGCGGCCCCCGGTTTCGCGAGCTTGTCGGCGACCGCTTTCGGGTTGTACTCGGGCGCGTCCTTGAGGAGCGGGGCCGCATAAAACACGAAGTCCGACAGCAGCTTGATGCGGTCCGCAGACGCCTCCGCGATCTTCAGGAGCAGTTCGCGGGTCGCCTCCGGCAGCGGGTCGCCGATGAGCTTGGCCCGGCGCAAGTACGGCAGCGCCTTCTCCAGCTTTTGCGCCGGGGAAAGCATCTTCATGTACTCGGTTTGCACCCACATGAGCTTCTTCTCGTCGAAGTTGCCGGGGGCCTTCGTCGCGTCTTTCGGATCGAAGTGCGCGATCGCGGTTTCGAGTGAGAAGATTTCGTCGGTCGCGTTCAGCGCCCAGCCGAGGCGCACGAGGTAATTCACCAGCGCCGCCGGGAGGTAGCCCAACTCGCGATAGTACGCCACAGTAGCGAGGTTCAGGTCGTCGCGGCCTTGCAACTCCTCATCGGTCCACCCGCACGCCTTGAGTTTGGCGATCTCGTCGGCGGACAGCGGCGGCAGGTCGCGCTTGCTGATCTTCTTCCCGTTCCGGTAGATCAGCGGGACGTGCGCGAACTCCGGTGGCTTCTTCCCGAGCGCCTTGTACAGGAGCGCGCTGTAAATCAGCAACTGCACGGACGTGTTCGTCAGGTGCTCCTCGGCCCGGATCACGTGCGTGATCTCGAAGTCGATCTCATCGACCACCGTCGCGAACGAGTACAGCGCTCCGCATACGCCCGCCTCGTTCGGGGCGCGGAGCAAGGCCGGGTCGCGGATCGTGTCGGTGGCCACCTCGACGCGCCCGCGCACGTGGTCGTCGAACACGACCGTCTCGCCCTCCGGCACCTTCAGCAGCACCGGGGCCGGTTTTTCCTTGTACAGGCGCAGGTTCTCCTCGGGCGCCACGTCGCGGTTGCTCCCGCGGTGGACGTAGGCCTTCTTCAGCCGCTGTGCGAGGTCGCGGCGGCTGTCCTGCTCGGCCTGGGTGGTGTAGTCGGGGTACGCCTTGCCCTCGGCCATCAGCTTCATCGCGGCAGCGACGTACTTGTCGTTCCGCTGGCCCTGGAAGTAGGGCTTGTGCGGGCCGAAGCTGTCGCCGCTGGCGTCCTTGGTGGGGCCTTCGTCCCAGTCCATGCCGAGCCAGTCGAACCCATCGAGAATGGGTTTCACCGCTTCGGCCCGGTTACGGGCCTGGTCGGTGTCGTCGATGCGGAGGATGAACTTGCCGTTGTGGCGCCTGGCGTAGAGCCAGTTGAAGAGCGCGGTGCGCACGCCCCCGATGTGCAGGTAACCGGTCGGGCTCGGTGCGAATCGTGTGCGAACGGACATAGGGAGCGCGGAGTTCGGAATTCGGAACGCGGAACCGAAGGCAAGGATACGAGAGCGCGCGAGAAGGTTCGAGGCGCGCGGGCCGGCGGTGCCGACTTTCGTTCCGGATTCCGAACTCCGCGCGGCTCAGGCGGCGCCGTTGCTGCTCGGGGCCGATTGGGCGTCGCAGTCGGCGGCCCCGCGGACCGGGGCGCGGCACTCGATCAGGGTGATCACCTCGCCCTCTTGCACCGTTTTGCCGTCCTGGTTGATGATGGCGCGGTGCCATACGATCTCGCCCCGGCGCCCGCGCCCGCGGAGCGTCTTCTCCTTCACCCGGCTCACCGTGTGGATGGTGTCGCCGATGAACACCGGCAGGTGGAAGTTCCACGTGCCCACTCTCAGCAGCGCGATGGTGCGGACCGGGGGTGCGATGATGCCCAGCCCGCTGGCCATGCAGAACACCGCGAACCCGTGCGCGATGGGGCGCCGGAACGGGGTGCCCTTGGCGAACTCGTGGTCCAGGTGGATCGGGTTGAAGTCGCCACTGAACCCGGCGAAATTGACGATGTCCGCGTCCGTCACCGTGCGCCCGCCCGAGACCCATTCCTGGCCCAGTTCCAGGTCGTCGAAATACAGGTGGAACGTGGAAAAGCTCATCGTTCAGTCTCACAACCGGGCGGCGTGAACACCACTTTGATATACGCCCGATCGCAGGGCCGAACAAGGTGAAGCGACCCGCCCGCGCTCCGGGCACGCGGGGAAAAGAAGGTTCTGTTATTCATGCGGGGCATCGCTAGACTTGTGGTGTGCTCGGGCCGGCGCCGTTCGGTTCCGGGGCCCGCGGCTCCGCACGAATGGGAAGGCGCCGGCGGCTCCCGCCCGGACCGAAAACTCGCACACGCGTCCACGGGCGGCCGGGCGCGGTCCCGTGCCTTCACACCGATACGGGGCCGCCGCACCGGGTGCCCTCTGGCTCCTAACGTCGGCCCGACCTTGACTATGACACCCGAAACGGAAGTGATCGCGTGCCCGGCCTGCAAGCACCTCGTTCGCGTGCCGCTGGACTGGCTCGGGACGCAGGTGCAGTGCCCCGAGTGCAAGGCGCTGTTCCGCGCGCCGGTCCGCGTCGACGGGGTGCTCACGGGCACCGAGTTGCTCGCGCGCCCCGACGCCCCGGCCGCGCCGAAACCGCGGGTGCGCCCGGACGCCATGCTGCTGCTCCCGGCGTTCGGGCTGCTGTTGTGCGGGGTGATCGGCACGCTGGTAAACGGTTATTTCCTGTTCTTCGTGTTCTCCAACCCGGCGGGCGCCAAGGAGTGGGCCGGGAAGCAAGTCGCGGCAACACGAAAGCTAGGTGTGGGTGCGGGCGGCGCGCCGGAAAAGCAAGCCGAGATGGACGCGCAAGAAACGGACCAATTGCTCCGCTGGCACGAGCGCATTCTGCCGCTGTCGGTCATCGCGAGTCCGGTGGTACTCTTGGGCGGGCTGTCTATCGTGTTCCGGTGGAACCATCGTCTCGCGCAAGTCGCCTGTGTGCTAGCGGCGGTGAACATCGCGAACGGGTGCTGCCTCCCGGGTGCGATCGCGGGGCTGTGGGGGCTGTTGATGCTCAACTCGGACGAGGGCCGCGCGCACTTCGAGCGCTAGCGAACGGCGAGAATCTGCTATCATGTCCGTTTGTTCCCGCGCAAGAGTGCTGTGATGTCCCGCTCCGGCCGACCGACCGACGACAAGCCGCTGCCCCCGCTGTACGCGATGACGCACGGCGGGATCGAGTCCACCGCGGCCGACGAGATCACCCGCGACATCGGCGGCGAGGTCAAGAAGACCGCGCGCGGGCTGGTGGTGTTCCGCGTCGACCAGCTCACGGACAAGGTGCTCTCGCTGCGCACCACCGAGGACGTGTTCCTGATGGCGTGGGGCTCCGACTCGCTCACCTACAAGGCGGGCGACCTCGAAACCCTCCGCAACTGGACCGCCCGCAAGCCCGACTGGGAGCACCTCTTCAAACTGCACCACAAGTTGCGCCCCAAGACGAAGGGCCGCCCGACGTACCACCTCGTGTGCCAGATGCAGGGCGAGCACGGGTTCCGGCGCGCGGACGCGCGCGCCGCGTTCATCGAGGGGCTCGCCGGGAAGATCCCGCACGGGTGGCACTACAGCAACGAAAACGCGTGGCTCGAAATCTGGCTCACGATCTACAGCAAGACCGCCGTGTGCGGGGTGCGCCTCAGCGACCGCACGATGCGGCACCGCACGTACAAACTCGATCACGTCGCCGCGTCCCTGCGCCCCACGGTGGCGGCGGCGATGGTGCGGCTCGCGGGCATCGGCCCGGAGATGACCGTTCTCGATCCGTTCTGCGGCGCAGGGACCATTCTGGCCGAAGCGCTGGACGTGGCCGAGAAGCGCAGCCGGGGGGGGAAGATCCGCGTGATCGGCGGGGACATCGACCCGAACGCGGTGTTCGTGACCTCGCAGAACCTCGAACACGTGGGCCGGGCCGATCTCGCGCGCTGGGACGCGACGGCGCTCCCGCTCGAAACGGCGAGCGTGGACCGGATCGTGTCGAACCCGCCGTTCGGGAAACAGTTGTCGTCGATCGAGCAAATCGGCCCGCTCTACGAGGCCGCCGCCAAGGAACTCGACCGCGTGCTGAAACCGGGCGGCCGGGCGGTGCTGCTCGCGATGGAGGTGGAGGGCCTGAAGCGCGTGCTCCAGGGCTACCGGTGGCAGCAGGTGCGCCAGACGCGCGTGCGGCTCCTGGGCCTGCCCGCCGTGCTGACGGTGTGGAACAAGCCGGGATGAGCGCCCTCGGCAAAGGCGAAGCAACGGGGCGCGGCGCCCCCGACGGGAGGGGTGTTGCACGGCACACTTTCACCCTTCGGCGGCTGATAAGAAAGCGCGGCTCCGAGCGCCCCGCCGCACCAATTGAACGATATTCCACTGGCACATTTGTCCAACATCAAGTGCGACTCTTCCGCACCGGCGTGTGCTGCACACAATTGAGGTTCAGAACCCTCGGAGAAAAATCCGCAGGCGCGAACCTTCTCCTCGCCCGCCTCTCCTTTAATACACACAAACGCTTGTGTCTTACATGTCCGCGCCACCTCGGGCCTGTGAGACACAATGCGACGGGCGACAATTCGGGCTCCCCCGAACGCAGGAATGGGTTCAGCGCCTGGAATTTCCAGCGTTTCGCGACCAGTCAAGAGGCGAAGGGCGCGCCCCACGCTTTTCCCCAACGAGGTGCTACTTCTGGCTTTTTTGCCCACTGATTACCGAGCACCGGCCACTGATTGCTCAGAAATGCGGCATGTGGTGTAGTGGCAGCACGCGGCCCTGTGAAGGCCGAGGTGAGGGGTTCGATTCCCCCCGCGCCGCCTTGTTCAGTTCAACGCGCGAAATCATGAGCAAGTCATGAGTAGCGATTCGGAACTCGTGGTCTTGCGCCCTTTTGCCGGCGCAGCACGAGGCGGAAAGGCACCGGGTTCGTACCCCGGGTCCTGCGGGTGCGACTCCCGCCGCCGGCTCTCCGCAACCCCGTTACGGCCCGCGCAATATGCCGCCCGGAGCGGGACGATTCGTTCACATTTCCGTTTGGACAGTGGCACGATGCCATTTCGATCTATACTATTTCAACTCACACATTGCCCGCCTTCAGCCGCAGGTCGCGGTGTTCACTGGTGCCGAAATGACCGAGTTTGCAGAAGCCCGCAAAGTGGCCGCGCTGCTCGCAGCCGTGGCCGAGCCGACCCGTTTGCGCGTACTGTGGCAATTGGCCAAAGGCCCCGAACACGTGGGGAACCTTGCGGACCTCGTTGGGATCAAGATGGTGAACATGTCGCACCACCTCGGGGTGATGCGGCAGGCCGGGGTGCTCGAGGACGAGAAGGACGGCCGCCGGGTGATCTACCGGTTGCGCCCGGACGTGTTCACCCCGGGCACCAGCCCGGACGCCCTCGGGGTGCTGATGCTGGGCAGCTTCCGCGTGGTGATGCGGGCCAAGCCCGAGGCGCCGCCGGTCCCGGCCGGGGCCACCACCAAGACCCGCCGGAAGGGCGCCAAGAAGTAGCCCGCCCCGCGGGCCGGTTCCAGGCGCCCCGTTCCTAAGATGGGGGGATGGATACCTCGGCCGCTCCGCCGGGCGCGCTGTCGCGCCCGCTCTGGCGACAGGTGCTGGCGCTCGCGCTGCCCGCACTCGCCCAACAGTACCTGCACCTCGTGGTGCAGCTCTCGGACCAGTTCCTCGCGGGCCGGTTCCAGGTGCCCGTGCACGAACAGCGGGTCGGGTATCTGTCCGCGCTGAACACGGCCGGATACCTCTACTGGTTCGTGTCGAGTTACACCGTTCTGGTGAGTGTGGGCAGCACGGCCCTCGTGGCACGGTTCGTCGGCGCGGGCGCCCTCCCGCTGGCGCGGCGCGCGGCCGGGCAGGCCATCGTCCTGGCGGTGGTGTTCGGGCTCGCCGGGGCCGCGGGCGCGCTCCTCGGGCTGCCCGGCTTGATCCGCGCGCTGAAGCTCGAAGGCGCCGCGGCACGGGTCTGCGTCGAGTTCTTGACCCCCCTGGCCGCGCTCCTCGCGTTTCAGATTACGGAGTCCGCGTGTGCCGCGTGCCTCGCGGGCGCCGGGGACACGCGCACCGGGTTGAAGGTGCTCGGGCTGGTCGCCGTTCTGAACGTCCCGCTCGCGTGGGCGCTGTGTTTCGGTATCGGCCCGTTCGAGGGGTTCGGGTTTGTTGGCATCGCACTCGGAACGGGCCTCAGTCACGTCATCGGGTGCGTGACGCTGCTGGTGCTTTTGGCCCGCGGCCGGTCCGGGTTGAAGTTGCACCTCGTGAACCTGGTTCCCGACTTCGGGCTGATCCGGCGGCTCTTGTGGGTGAGCGTGCCCGCGGCGGTTGACAGCCTCTCGGCCGCGTTCTGCCAGTTGTGGTTCCTCAGCCTCGTGAACCGCCTCGGCGACACGGCGGCCTCCGCGCACGGGATCGCGCTGAAGTGGGAGGCACTGGGGTTCCTGTCGGGCGCGGCGTTCGGAACGGCCGCGATGGCGCTCGTCGGCCAGAACCTGGGCGCGCGCGCGCCGGACCGTGCGGCGCGGAGCGGGTGGGCCGCTTACGCCCTCGGCGGCGCGGTGATGTGCGGCATGGGGGTGCTGTTCGCGCTGTTCGCGGAACCGATGTTCCGGGTGTTCTGCCCGAACCCGCACCTGCAACCCATCGTCGACGCGGGCGCTCCGGCCCTCCGGCTGATCGCGTGCGCGATGCCGGCGCTGGCGTCACAAATCATCTTCACCGCCGCCCTCCGCGGGGCCGGCGACGCGCGGGTGCCGGTGCTGTTCAGTTGGCTCGGGTTCCTGGGCGTGCGCATTCCGCTCGCCTACCTGCTGACCGCTCCGCACGTGGACCTCGGGCCGCTCGGGGTGGTTCCCGGGTACAACATGGGCCTGCTCGGGGCGTGGGTGGCGATGTGCGCGGACCTGTGGCTCCGGGGCACGTTCTTCGCGCTCCGGTTCGCCAGCGGGCGGTGGAAGAAGATCGAGGTGTGAGACCGTGAACCGCGGTCCCCTCGCCAGCGGCGGCGTGGGTGCGGCACAACGCGAGCAGTTCAAAGGGAACGGAAATGAGCGCAGCGCCGACCGCTCGCGACCGCCTCCTCGGGGCGCTGCTCGTTGTCGCCGCGACCGCCGCATTTGCGCTGATTACGGGCGAAGCATTTCGACCGCGCCCGGGGTTCGTCGGCGACTTCACGCAGGACTGGCTCTCGGCCCGTGAGGTGCTGTCCGGTCGGCCGGCTTACGGCGACCTGCCCGGCGCGCTCCGCCGGCACTTCGGCGCCGAACCGCCGGCCGATTTTCTCCCGTGGAACGCGCACCCGCCGGGCTCGGTGCTCCTCGTGCTCCCGTTCGCGCAGCTCAGCCACCACCGCGCGTTCTTCGCGTGGAACCTGGTCACGTTCCCGCTGTTCGTGGTTGCGGTGTGGCTCGTCGCCGCGGAACTCGGCCCGTGGCGCGGCGGGCGCGCGGCGGGCGTGGCGGCGGGTGTTGCGGTGCTGGGCGTCACGTGCTACCCGCTGCACCAGCAAGTTGTGCTGGGACAGTTCAACGCGCTCCTGGCGTTTCTGATCGCGGTCGCCTGGGTGGCGGACCGGCACGACCGCTGGGCGCTCGCGGGCCTCGCCGTCGGTGCCGCGGTGGCGGTGAAGCTGTTCCCGGCGCTGCTGCTCGTGTACCTCGTCGCGGCGCAGCGGTGGCGCGCGGCGGGGGTCGCGCTGCTCACCGCGGGCGCCCTCACGGGGGCTGCGGTCGCGGTTCTGGGCGCCGATGCGTTCGTCACCTACGCGCGCGACGTGGTCCCGGCGGTGTCCGCGAAATATGCGACCCAGTGGAACAACCTCTCCATTTCCGCATTCTGGGGCCGCTTATTTACCCCCACCCCCGAAAGCCGCGTCGTTGCAGTGGCCGACGCCCCGTTGCTGGGCGCGCTGCTCGCGGGGGCGTGCCGGCTCGCGATGTGGGGCGCGACAGTGGTTGCGGCGCTGGGGGCGCGGTCGAGCGAGGCGCGCGACCGCGCGTTTGCGCTCGTGGTGGTCGCGATGGTGCTGGTGTCGCCGATCGCGTGGCCGCACTACTTCGTGCTGCTCGTGGTGCCGATCGGCTTGCTCCTCGCGGGGCTCGGTCGGACGCGGCGGCGGTGGCCGCTGCTCGCGTGCCTTGTGGTGCTGTGGCTCCCGGACACGTTCGTGCCCGCGCTCGCGCTCGGGCGCGAGTTCGCGGAGCGCATGTCGGTCCACCGGCACGACCCGCTCACCCCCGAACGCACCCTCTTGGTTGCATCGGTCCCGTTCTACGCGGTGCTCGGGCTGTTCCTGTTGCTCGCGTGCCGACCCGTCCCCGATACCGGTCGGCGTTGAAGCCCTCTCCGCGCTTCCTATCATCAACTCCGCAACCTTATATCTCCCCGAGGGCGTTTGATCCATGCGGCACGTGCTTTCCGCTCTGGTGCAGAACCAGCCGGGCGTCCTGGCCACCGTCGCCGGGATGCTCCACTCGCGCGGGTTCAACATCGACAGCCT
>DASWYH010001341.1:0-17689 GCA_036405095.1 Gemmata sp.
GCTCGGGCTGACGACGATGCCGACCGAGTTCCCGGAGGTCGCCCTGCGCGGGGGACTCGCCCGGCTCCTGAAGGGCACGAGCAAGGAGGCGCTCGAAGCGATCCTCCCCACGTTCCTCACCCAGCGGCGGTGGTTCGGCGGGAAGAACCGGCAGATCCGCGAGGTCGAGATCAAGGAAGTGATCCCGGTTCCGGTGTGGGACGAGGTGCCCGAGGTGGCCTCCGGCACGGTCTGGGAAACGTCGGTCCACGTGACCCTACTGGACGTGCAGTTCCTGGAAGCGGACCCGGAGGTGTACGTGCTGCCGCTGGCGGTCGCCCAGGGCGCCGAAGCGGACCGGGTGCTCGCCGAGTTGCCGCAGGCGGTCGTCGCGCGGCTCAAGGGCGACGCGCCGGGCGTCCTCTACGATGCCATGTGGGACCCCGCGTTCTGCTCCGCGGTTCTCACCGCGATGGCCCGCGGGGAGTCGTATCAGGGTACGGACGGGAAGCTCTCCGCGGTGGCGCTCGGGAACCTGGCCCAGGAGCTGGGCGACAGCGGGCCGGCCCCGGTGCTCGGCAAGGGCGAGCAGAGCAACACGTCGGTCGTGTTCGGGGACAAGTACATCATGAAGGTGTTCCGGCGGGCCGAGAGCGGCGTGAACCCGGACCTGGAGATCGGGCGCCACCTGTTCGAGAAGCAGCACTTCCCGCACAGCCCGGCGACGGTCGGGTTCCTGGAGTACCGGCGCCGCAAGGGGGAGCCGATGACCCTCGCGACCGTCCAGCGGCTGGTCGCCAACCAGGGCACCGGCTGGCAGTACACGCTCGACGCGCTCGGCCAGTACCTCGAACACGTCCTCAGCACCGACGGCAACGTCCAGACCCCGCCCGAGTTGCCCGCATCGGTCGCGGACCTGATCGGCCAGGAGGTGCCGCCGGCCGCGCGCGAGGCGATCGGCCCGTACCTCGAATCGGTCCGCATCCTCGGGCAGCGGACCGCCGAGATGCACGCGGCCCTGGCCGGCGACCCGACCGACCCGGCGTTCGCCCCGGAGCCGTTCTCCCCGACGTACCAGCGGTCCGTCTACCAGTCCATGCGGAGCGAAGCGATCCGGGTGCTCCAGACGCTCAACAAGCGCGCGAAAGCCCTCCCCGAGCAGTCCCGCGAGCTGGCGCAACAGGTGCTCGCCCGGCAGGCCGACATTCTCGCGCGGTTCCAGGCGGTCGCCAACACCCGGATGACCGGGAAGCGGTTGCGGCTGCACGGCGACTACCACCTCGGGCAGGTGCTCTGGACCGGTAAGGATTTCGTCATCATCGATTTCGAGGGCGAGCCGCTCCGGTCGATCACCGATCGGCGCAACAAACGGTCCGTGCTCCGGGACGTGGCCGGGATGGTGCGGTCGTTCCATTATGCCGCGTACACCGCGCTGCTCGGGCGCAGTGTGAACCACGGGGCCAACAAGCCGGTCGTCCGCGCCGAGGACTTCGGGCGGCTTGAGACGTGGTGCCGGTACTGGTACTGGTGGGTCGGGCTCACGTTCGTGCGCTCGTACCGTGAAACCGCGGGCGCCTCCGCGTTCCTGCCCGAAGCCGGCCCCGAGTTCAAGACCCTGACCGAAGCGTTCATACTCTCGAAAGCGCTGTACGAACTGGGTTACGAGCTGGGGCACCGCCCGGACTGGGTGTCGATCCCGCTGCTCGGCATCCTCGACATCCTCAAGACGCCGTGAGCCGGTCGCCCGGTCGGGTGCCCCCTGGGACCGCGGCCGTCCCGGCCGCACCGGTTGGCCCTCCCATCAGCGCCTTCTCGGCGCCGCACGGTGACTAACGCCGAGCGGCCGGGACGGCGACAAGCCCATCAGCCGCCGATGACTTGGTCGGCGCCCGCGTAACAGTTAGCACCGAGCGGCCGGGACGGCCGCGGTCCCAGGGGAGGCACCAAACTCCCCCGACGTTCCGTTCAACTTTCACGAGAAAGGAGGAAGTGATGAGTTCGCACTTCCCCGTGCGCCACGACGTGACCGGGCTGTCGCCCGACGACCTGCACCTGTTCAACGAGGGCAGCCACTACCACCTGTACGAGAAGCTCGGGGCGCACCCGTGGGAGGCACACGGTCGGCCGGGCACGCGGTTCGCAGTGTGGGCGCCGAACGCCTCGTCTATCAACCTCGTTGGCGACTTCAACGGCTGGAACCCGGACGCCACCCCGCTCCACGCGCGCGGGTCGTCCGGGCTCTGGGAGTGCTTCGTCGAGGGGCTGGGCACCGGCGCCCGGTACAAGTACCACGTCCGCGGTCCGAACGGCTATCGGTTCGACAAAACCGATCCGTATGCGTTCACCTTCCAGGTGGCGCCCGAAACGGCCGCCATCGTCAGTGACCTCTCCTTCGGGTGGTCCGACACCGAGTGGATGGCGAACCGCAAGGGCCGGAACGGGCTCACCGCGCCCGTGTCCGTGTACGAAATGCACCTCGGGTCGTGGCGCCGCAAGCCCGAGGAGGGGAACCGCCCGCTGACGTACCGGGAACTCGCCGACGTGCTCCCGGAGTACGTCGCGGGGCACGGGTTCACGCACGTCGAGTTCCTGCCGGTCATGGAGCACCCGTTCTACGGGTCGTGGGGCTACCAGATGACCGGGTACTTCGCCCCGACCAGCCGGTACGGCACCCCGCAGGACTTCATGCACCTGATCGACACCCTGCACCGGCGCGGCGTGGGCGTGATCCTGGACTGGGTGCCGAGCCACTTCCCGTGCGACGGGTTCGGGCTGAGCTACTTCGACGGCACGCACCTGTACGAGCACGCCGACCGGCGCCAGGGGTATCAGCCGGACTGGGGCTCGTACATCTTCAACTACGGGCGCAACGAGGTCGCGAACTTCCTCATCAACTCCGCCCTGTTCTGGCTGGAGAAGTACCACATCGATGGGCTCCGCGTCGATGCGGTCGCCTCCATGCTGTACCTCGATTACTCGCGCAAAGAGGGCGAGTGGGTGCCGAACAAGTACGGCGGGCGCGAGAACCTGGAGGCCGTCGCGTTCCTCCGCCGGTTCAACGAGCAGGTGTACGCGCGGTTCCCGGACGTCCACACGTTCGCCGAGGAATCGACCGCGTGGCCGTCGGTGTCCCGCCCGACGGACGCGGGCGGGCTCGGGTTCGGGCTGAAGTGGGACATGGGCTGGATGCACGACACGCTCAAGTACACCGCCGAAGACCCGATCAACCGCAAGTACCACCACAACCAGCTCACGTTCCGCGCGATGTACGCGTTCACCGAGAACTTCATCCTGCCCCTGTCGCACGACGAGGTGGTCCACGGGAAGCGCTCGCTGCTCGACAAGATGCCCGGGGACGAGTGGCAGAAGCGCGCGAACCTGCGGCTGCTGCTCGGCGACATGTGGGCGCAGCCGGGCAAGAAGCTGCTGTTCATGGGCGGCGAGTTCGGCCAGTGGCGCGAGTGGAACCACGACGCGAGCCTCGACTGGCACCTGCTCGACGACCCCCGGCACGCGGGCATCGCGCGGCTGGTCGGCGACCTGAACCACCTGTACCGCTCGGAGCCGGCGCTGCACGCGAAGGACTGCGACGCGGGCGGGTTCCGGTGGGTCGAGGCGAACGACGGCGCGAACAGCGTGCTGGCGTTCCTCCGGCTCGGCTTCGAGACCGACCCGCCGGTCCTGGTCGCGTTCAACTTCACGCCGGTGGTGCGGCACAATTACCGGCTCGGGGTGCCGCGGAGCGGGAAGTGGCAGGAGGTGCTGAACACCGACGCCCCGATCTACGGCGGGAGCGCGCAGGGCAACTTCGGCGCGGTCGAGACGGTCCCGTTCGGCACCCACGGGCAACCGCACTCGATCACGGTCACCCTCCCCCCGCTCGCGATGGTGCTATTCAAGCCCGGCGGGTAGCGCCCCCGGCGGCCTCAGATCGACGCGCGTTACCGGCAAGTGGGCGCGCCCGCCGGTCTGCAACCAGGAGAGCAGCCGCTCGCGCACGAGGCACCGCAGATCCCACAACTGCGCGCCATCAGCCGCGCTCACGAGAACCCGAATCTCGACCCCGGACTCGGTCAGGTTCGTTACTTGCACGCCCTGGGCGCGACCGTCCCAGAGCGGCGTTCCGGCCAGGATTTTGCCCAACTCGTCGCGAATTAATGTGACCGACACCGTGTAATCGGTGAAAACCATGACGGTGCCGAGCAGGTTGCTCTCTCCGCGTGTCCAGTTTTGGAACGGTTTGTCCAGAAAGTGGCCAACCGGGAGCACCAACCGGCGGAGATCCCAGACCTTGACCACGACGTGCGTGAGCCCGATTTCTTCGATCCACCCCCACTCGCCCTCGACGACGACCGCGTCGCCGATGCGGACCGGCTGGAACACCGCCAGTTGGACGCCGGCGAGGAGGTTCCCGACAGCCTTTTGTGCCGCCAGCCCGATAATGATCCCGGCCAGCCCGGCGGAGGCGAGCAGGCTCAAGCCGACGCTGCGCACCACGTCGAACTGGAGCAAGACCAGGGCGACCCCGAGGACCACGATCAGCACGCGCAAGATGCCGCGCGGGACGGCAACCTGCGTGCGGATCGAGCGCCGCCGGTTCTCGTCCTCGACGCCCCTGCTGAGGTACACCTCGAGCGCCTCGCTCGCGAGCCCGAGCAGGCGCACCACCATTACCGTCCCGGACGCGATGAGCAGCGTCCGCACGACAATTTCCGCTCCGAAATCGGCCGCGGGGGCGAGTTGCAAGGCGGGGGCACTGAGGGCAAAAGCGAGCAACCCGAGGAGCACGGCCAGCGGACCGGGCAGGGCCGCCGCGAGCCGGTCGTCCCAGGTCGTACCGGTCCGCCGGATGACGGCGCGGGAGGCCCGCACGACGAGGGCCTGACCGACGGCACCGATGAGCGCGGCGACCGCCGCGAGCGCCGCGATGCCCACCCAATCGGCGAGCGGAACGCCGAGAGCCGCGGTGTGGCTCATCCATCCGGGGAGCACATCGCGCCAGACCGCGAGCAGGGGACTGAAGCTCAAGGGGCGGACCATCGAGAACCTCCACCGGCGGGGCCCCTCGTTACCGATTCGGGCGCCCCACTCGGGCACCGTAACCCAGTGACCGAAACAGGGCGACGAACAGCGAAGTTCGGGCCAATCGTGCGAACCAGGGAGAGCGTAACATGCTGCAACAGTGGCGGCCGTCGGTCGGCGCCTGGCCCGAAGCGGACGGCGTCCATTTCAGCGTCTGGGCACCCACCGCCGAGGTGGTCGAACTCATCATTGAGGGCGGAAGAGAACCGCTCTTGATGCGGAAGTCGGCCGACGGGGTGTTCTCGCTGACGGTGCCCGACGCGCGCCCGGGCACCCGCTATCGCTACCGAATCGACGGGCGCGGCCCGTTCCCGGACCCGGCCTCGCGGTTCCAGCCCGACGGCGTTCACGGACCGTCGGAGGTGGTCGACCCGAACGCGTTCCCGTGGACCGACGCGGGCTGGAAGGGGGCCGACCCGAACGCCCTCGTGATCTACGAACTGCACGTCGGCACGTTCACGAAGGCCGGTACCTTCGCCGCCGCGACCGAGATGCTCCCGAAGCTGGCCGACCTCGGGATCACAGCGGTCGAGTTGATGCCGCTCGCCGACTTCCCCGGCGAGCGCGGGTGGGGCTACGACGGCGTCTGCCTGTACGCCCCGGCCCGGTGCTATGGCAGGCCGGACGACCTGCGCCGGTTCGTGGACGCCGCGCACCGGCTGGGCCTCGCGGTGTTCGTGGACGTGGTCTACAACCACCTCGGGCCGGACGGCAACTATCTCTCCTGCTTCAGCCCGTTCTACTTCTCGACGAGCCACCAGACCGACTGGGGGACCGGGCCGAACTTCGACGGCGAGAACAGCAACCTGGTCGAAGACTTCTTCGTCGAAAACGCCCTCCACTGGGTCCACGAGTACCACATCGACGGGCTGCGGCTCGACGCCACGCACGCGATCATGGACGAGGGCGAGCGGCACATCCTGGAGTTGCTGACCGATCGGGTCCACGAGGCCGGCCACGATCTCGGCCGGCGCACCTTCGTGATCGCCGAGGACGAGCGCAACCTGTCGGCCCTGTTGAAGCCCCGCGGGGCCGGCGGGTTCGGCATGGACGGCGTCTGGGCCGACGACCTGCACCACCAGATCCGCCGGGCGATCGCCGGCGACAAGGACGGGTACTACGCCGATTACACCGGGTCCGCCGAGGACATCGCCACGACCCTCCGCCGGGGCTGGTTCTACTGCGGCCAGCCGTCGCCCCGGCGGCGCGTGCCCCGGGGCACCGACCCCGCCGGGATCGACCCGAGCAAGTTCGTGGTGTGCATCCAGAACCACGACCAGATCGGGAACCGGGCGTTCGGCGAGCGGCTGAACCTCCAGATCGACCAGGCCGCGTACCGGGCGGTCTCCGCGCTGCTGCTGCTGGCGCCACAAACCCCGCTGCTGTTCATGGGCCAGGAGTGGGGCGCGTCGTCGCCGTTCCTGTACTTCACCGATCACGGTCCCGAACTCGGCGCGCTGGTGACCGAGGGCCGGCGCAAGGAGTTCCGCCACTTCGCGGCGTTCACGGACCCGAGCATCCGCACCCACATCCCCGACCCGCAGGCGACCGCGACGTTCTGGACCAGCAAGTTGAACTGGGAGGAGCGCACGAGCCCGCCCTATGACGGGGCGCTCCGGTTGTACCGCGACCTCCTGAGGATGCGCAAAACGGACCCGGCCCTGCGCCCGGGGGGCATCCACGACGCGCGGGCCGTCACCGACGGGGCCGTTTTGCTCCGCCGGACCGCGCGCCCGAGCGGGGACAGCCTCCTGGTACTGGTCGCGTTCTCTCCCGGCGTGGTGGCCGCGATCAACGAACCCGGGTGGTCGGTCGTGCTCACCACACAGGACGACCCGTACGCCCAGTTCCCGCGGCGCCCCACAATCACCAGCGACGCCGCCGGCACGGTGGTCCACTTCCCGTGCCCCGCGGCCGTCGTGTTCCGCAACTCGTCCTTACAACCTTTAAAGAGCGGTATCAATGAGCAATGAACCGACCCCGGGCGCGGGGGCGTTCTCGGACCTTGACGCCTTCCGGGACGCCCTCCACCAGCGCCGCCGGGTGCCCACCGCGACCTACCGGCTCCAGTTGCAGCCCGCGTTCACGTTCGCGGACGCCCGGGCCGGCGTGGCCTACCTCGCGCGGCTGGGAATTTCGGACGTGTACGCCTCGCCGTTCTTCCGCGCCAAGCCCGGAAGCACCCACGGTTACGACGTGTGCGACTTCGGGCAACTGAACCCCGAACTCGGGGGCGAGGCCGCGTTCGACGCGCTGGCGGAAGCGCTCGCGGGTCACCAGATGGGGCTGGTGCTCGACTTCGTTCCGAACCACATGGCCGTCGAACCGGTCCTCAACCCCTGGTGGCGGGACACGCTCGAACACGGCCCCGCGTCCCCGTTCGCCAAGTTCTTCGACATCGACTGGAACCCGGAAAAGCTCGAACTGCACGGCAAGGTGCTCCTGCCGTTCCTCGGCGACCACTACGGGCGCGTGCTCGATCGCGGGGAACTCGCGCTCGTGTTCCAGCACGGCGAACTGGCGGTCAAGTACTGGGACCAGACGCGCCCGCTGGACCCGAAGTGCTACCCGTCCGTGCTGCGCCCCGGGCTCGACCCGCTCCGGGCCGAGTTGGGCGACTCCGATGTCCACCTGCAAGAGTTCCTGAGCATCCTGACGGCCCTCGACAACCTGCCCGCGGCCACCGATCCGGCCCCGGAGCGCGTCGCCGAGCGGCTGCGGGAGAGCCGGTTCGCGAAGGAGCGCCTCGCCCGGCTCGCCGACGCGGCCCCCCGCGTTCAGCGGTACATCGAGGACTCGCTGGTCGCGCTCAACGGCACCCCGGGCCAGCCGGAATCGTTCGACGCGCTGCACGACCTCCTGGAAGTTCAGTCCTACCGGCTCTCGTACTGGAAAACGGCCGCCCACGAGATCAACTACCGCCGGTTCTTCGACATCAACCAACTCGCCGGGTTGCGGGTCGAGGAGCCGGCGGCGTTCACGGCCATGCACGGGCTCGTGCTCCAGTTGATCCGCGAGGGCACCGTGACCGGGCTGCGGCTCGACCACATCGACGGGCTGTTCGACCCGGCCGGCTACCTGAACCGGCTCCAGGACGCGATCTTCGACCGGCGGGCCGCGGAGTTCCTGCCCGAAGGGGAGCGCACCCCCGAGGCGCAACACGCGCTCGCGGAGTGGCGCCGGGGCGAGTGTACCGAGCGGCCCGACGGGGCGGCGGCCCGGCCGGTCTACGTGGTGGTTGAGAAGATCCTGTCCGGCGGGGAAGCGCTGCCGAGCTGGCCGTCCGAGGGCACCACCGGCTACGACTTCATGAACGACGTGTCGCGGCTGTTCGTGAACCCCCGCAACGCCCGCGCGATGAGGCAGACCTACGAGCGGTTCACCGACCGCACCGACCCGTTCGCGGAGGTGGTGTACGACTGCAAGAAGCTCATCACCTGGACCTCGCTGGCCGCGGAGCTGAACGTGCTGGCGCACGCGCTCAACCGCCTGTCCGAAGGCGACCGGCGCGCCCGCGACTTCACCCTCGACAGCCTCCGCGAGGCGCTCCGCGAGGTCGCGGTGTGCTTCCCCGTGTACCGCACCTACGTGGACGCCGCCGGCATCTCCGACACGGACCGCCAGGTGATCGACCAGGCCATCCGGCGGGCGCGCCAGCGGAACCGCGCGATGGAGGCGTCGGTGTTCGACTTCGTGCGCGCGGCGCTGCTCCCGGACCGGGCCGCGCTGACGGAGGACGCGTACCGCGCGCGGCTCGGGTTCGCGATGAAGTTCCAGCAGTACACCGGGCCGCTCCAGGCGAAGGGGGTCGAGGACACCTCGTTCTACCGGTACAACGTGCTGCTCTCGCTGAACGAGGTGGGGGGCGACCCGCAGCGGTTCGGCGGCACGGTCGCCCAGTTCCACCAGGCGAACCAGAACCGGTGCGACCGCGCCCCGCGCGCGATGCTCAGCACCGCGACCCATGACACCAAGCGCGGCGAGGACGCGCGCGCCCGGCTCCACGTGCTCTCCGAAGTGCCGGTAACCTGGAGCAAGCGGGTGCGCCGGTGGGCGGCGATCAACGCCGACTGCCGCACCGCGGTGGACGGCGCGCCGGCCCCGGACCGGAACGACGAGTACCTGTTTTATCAAGCCCTGCTCGGGAGCTGGCCGGCCGGCCTGATGGACCCGGTCGCGCCCCCGGACCTCGTCGCGCGGCTCAAGGACTACGTGGCCAAGGCGACGCGCGAGGCGAAGGTTCACACGAGCTGGATCACCGCCAACGAGGGGTACGACCAGGCCGTCGCCCGGTTCGTGGAGGAGTCGCTCACCGGGCCGCGGTCGCGCGAGTTCCTGACGCGGTTCGTGCCGTTCCAGCGCCGGATCGCGCACGCGGGCATGGTGAACGCGCTCGCGCAGCTCGTTCTCAAGATCGCGTCCCCGGGCGTGCCCGACTTCTACCAGGGAACCGAACTCTGGGAACTGAGTCTGGTCGATCCCGACAACCGGCGGCCGGTCGATTACGCGCACCGAACGGCGCTGCTCGACGAACTCGAACCCTACCTCGACGACCGGGCGCCGAAGTCGCCCGACGAGCGGAGCGCCGCCGTGACCGAGTGGTGCGCGAACTGGCACGACGGGCGCATCAAGTTGTTCGTGACCGCGTGCGGGTTGAGGTTGCGCCGGAACGCGCCCGGCGTCTTCCTGGAAGGGGCGTACCTCCCGATTCCGGTCGAGGGGGAACACGGCGACCACGCGGTCGCGTTCGCCCGGCGGCTCGGCGGCGAGTGGGTCGTCGCGGTGGTGCCGCGGTTCGGTGCGTCCCTCGTGCGGGCCAAATCGGTTCTGCCGGTAGGCCCCGGGGTGTGGGGGGAAACGCTGTTGCGCCTCCCGCCCGAGTGGTCCGTACCCGCCCTTCGGAACGTGTTCACCCGCGCGCCGGTGCCGGTGACCACGACGCCCCAGGGCACGACGGTGCGAGTGGCCGACGTGCTCGGAGTGTGCCCGGTGGCTCTGCTCGTCGCGGGCGGGCCGTGAGGGCGGGTATCGTTACCCCGGCGGCGCGCTCCCCCGCACGGTCAGCGCGATGACCGTATCGCCCGCGACCGGGCGGAGCGCGGAAGCCGTGAAGAGCGCGATCGTCCGATCGGACCGAACGAGGACCAAGGGTAGCGCAGCCGAACCGTTCCGCTCGGTCCACTGGGCGAACCCGAATTCGGCGGAAAGGGTCGTCGCGCGCACCTCGACCGCCGCACCCGCCCGGCGGGCCACCTCGGTGAACGTACATTCCGGGCCAAGGAACTCGCGCCCGCGCTGCTCCGGCGCCACCGTGACCAGCCGCCCGGTCTCGCGCCCGGCGGGCAAGTGGTACACCTCGTCCCGCCCGAACACTTCGACGAACCGCTGACACGCGAGGGCGTTCAGCTCGTCGTTCGGGGTCGCCGCGATCAGCCGCCGGAGCTTGCTCGTGTCGATGTCTTCGAGCACCCGTTCGGACAGGATGCTCCCGTACACGGTCGTGAGGCCCATCATCCGGGCGGCGCGGATGTTGGTCCAGTCCGTGTCCACGAGCGTGACCACGGCGCCCGCGTCCGAAAGCGCCTTCGCCAGCCGGCGCACCCATTCGGCGGCACCGACGAACAAGACGCCCTGTGGGTTCGGGTGAACCAACTTCAAGCGCCGCGCGAGCGCCGGTGCGGCCAGGGCATAAAAGGTGACGGTAACGAGTACCGTCAGCACGGTCACCGGGAGCAGGCGCTCGGCCCCGACGACCCCGGCGCCGACCAGTTCCAGCCCGAACACCGATGCCACCGCGGCGGCCACGACCCCGCGCGGGGCGAGCCCGGCAATGAACCCTCGCTCGGGCCAGGTGAGCCCGCTGCGGGCGGTCGAGCACAGCACCGATAGCGGGCGCACAACGAACACCAGCAGGCCCACGAACACGAGCCCCGGGCCGCCGAGTTCGAGCACCGTCGCGGGCCGGATGCGCGCCCCGAGCACGATGAACAGCGCCGACAGCAGGATCACGACCAGCGTCTCTTTGAACTCCAGCACGTGCTTGACGGCCACCACCCGCTGGTTCGCCATCGCGATCCCCATCACCGTCACCGCGACCAGCCCCGCGTCGTTGCAGAGTTGATCGGCGAGCGCGAACGCACCGATCACCGCCGCCAGCGTGAGCGGACTGTGCAGCCGGTCGGGCGCCCAGTACCGGCGCATCACGAGCACCAGGAGCGCCGCCGCGAGCAGCCCGAGCGCGGTCCCGACGCCGACCACGGTTGCGAGATCGCCGAGGATGTGCCCGGTAGAAACCGAGTGCGTGCCCGAGCGGATCAGGAGCACGACCACCGCCGCGAGCAGCGCCCCGATCGGATCAACGACGATCCCTTCCCAGCGGAGCAGCGCGCCGACCCGCCCGTTCATGCGGATGTCGCGCAGGAGCGGCCCCACGACGGTCGGCCCGGTCACGGTCAGCACGGCCCCGAGCACGAACGCGAGGGGCCAGTCGAACCCGAGGACCCAGCGCGCGGCGCCCGCGGCCCCCAGCCAGGTGACCGCAACGCCGATGGTGAGGAGCCGCAACAGCGCGCCCCGCACGCCCCGGAGTTCCCGGAACCGGAGCCCGAGGCCGCCCTCGAACAGGATCACCGCGACGCCCAGCGAGATCCCCGGGAGCAGCAGCTCTCCGAATAGTTGATCGGGGTTCAGCAGCCGCAGCCCCGGTCCGGCCGCGAGCCCGGTGCCGAGGAGCATCAGGATCGCGGGCACCCGGAGCCGCCACGCGGCCCACTGGGCGACCGCACCGGCAACGAGGATCCCCGCCAAGCACAAGAGCGTCGGCTCGCCCACGGGTCAGTCTCCGGCCACGGGTCGAGCGAGAAGTGGTGCGCGGGAGCGAATACCGCGCGCCCGCGCGTCTGTCAACGGTCCCCCGGCGCGGATTCCGGCGCCCCGTCGCCCTCCGCCGACCCGATGCGGATGGTCCGCAGCACGGCCATCGACCGGGGCCGCAGCTCGTAGGTCCGCATGTCCGTGTCGTGCGCCACGGGTTCCGACACTTCGGCGGTGTCGAACAGCAGGTCCCACGCCTGCCCCGGGTTGTGCGTGGGGATCTGGAACGGGATCGGCTCGTGGTGCGCGTTGAACAGCAGGAGCAGCGTGTCGCCGAACAGCGGGCGCCCGCGCTCGTCGGTGCCGGGGATCATGTCCCCGGCCCACCGCACGCCGAAGCTCCGCACCCACCCCGTGCTCCACGCCTCATCGGTCATCTCGGTCCCGGTCGCGTCGTACCAGGTCACGTCCTTCACGTCGGCCCCGTGGAGCGGGCGGCCGTGGAAGAAGTGCCGCCGCTGGAGCACCGGCTGCGTGGACCAGATGCCGATCACCATGCGCACGAACGCGTGCAGGTCCTTTTGCTCCGGGGTCCACTCCCAGTTGAGCCAGCTGATCTCGCTGTCCTGGCAGTAGGTGTTGTTGTTGCCCCCCTGGGAGTTCCCGAACTCGTCCCCGGCGAGCAGCATCGGCACCCCCTGCGAGAGCAGCAGGGTGGCCAGGAAGTTCCGCTGCTGACGCGCCCGGAGCGCGCTGATCCCGGGGTCCTCGGTCGGCCCCTCGTGCCCGCAGTTCCAGCTCTCGTTGTTGCTCTCGCCGTCCCGGTTGCCCTCGCCGTTGGCCTCGTTGTGCTTCTCGTTGTAGCTCACGAGGTCGCGGAGCGTGAACCCGTCGTGGCAGGTGACGAAGTTGATGCTGGCGTTCGGCCGGCGCCCGTTGTGGGCGTACAGGTCGCTGGACCCGGACAGCCGAGTGGCCATCTCGTTAACCGTGCCGCCGTCCCCCTTCCAGAACTTGCGCACGCAGTCGCGGTACTTCCCGTTCCACTCCGTCCACCCGGGCGGGAAGTTCCCCACCTGGTAGCCGCCGGGGCCGACGTGCCACGGCTCGGCGATCATCTTCACCTGCGACAGCACCGGGTCCTGCACGATCACATCGAAGAAGCTCTCCAGCTTCCCGGCGGCGTAGAACTCGGCCGCGAGGGCGCTGGCGAGGTCGAACCGGAACCCGTCGACGTGCATCTCGGTGACCCAGTACCGCAGGCTGTCCATTATGAGTTGGAGCACGCGCGGGTGCGCCCCGTTGAGCGTGTTCCCGCACCCGGTGTAGTCCATGTTGTACCGCGGGTTCTCGGCCACCGTGCGGTAGTACGCCAGATTGTCAAAGCCCCGGAAGCTGAGCGTCGGCCCGAGGTGACTGCCCTCGGCGGTGTGGTTGTACACCACGTCCAGGATCACCTCGATCCCGGCCGTGTGGAGCGTCCGCACCATCGACTTGAACTCGCGCACCACGTCCTGCGGGTGCTTCTCGGACGAGTACCGCGGGTCCGGCGCGAAGAACCCGAGCGTGTTGTACCCCCAGTAGTTGGCGAGCCCGCGGTCCGCGAGCATCCGGTCGGTGACGTGGTAGTGGACCGGTAGCAGTTCGACCGCGGTGACCCCCAGATCGGTCAGGTACTCGACCACCGGCGCGCTAGCGAGTGCCGCGTACTTCCCGCGCAGGCTCTCGGGCACCAGCGCGTTCAGTTGGGTGAACCCCTTCACGTGCAGCTCGTAGATGAGCGTCTTGTGCCACGGCGTTTTGGGGTGCGCGTCGCTGCCCCAGGTGAACGCCGGGTCGATCACCACCGCGAGCGGCGCGGACGCGGCGCTGTCGCGGGCGTCGAACGACAGGTCCGCGTCGGGGTGCCCGATCGTGTACCCGAACAGCTCGTCGCCCCAGCGGAGGTGGCGCCCCACCGCCTTCCCGTAGGGGTCGAACAGCACTTTGTTCGGATTGAACCGGAACCCCTGCGCCGGATCAAACGGCCCGTGGACCCGGTAGCCGTACAGTTGCCCCGGCCGGAGGTCGGGAAACGACCCGTGCCAGATCATGTCGGTGCGCTCGGGCAACTCGATCCGGGCCACCTCCTGGGTGTCGCCGGGGGCATCGAACAGGCACAGTTCGACTTTGGTCGCGTGTTCCGAGAACACAGCGAAGTTCACACCGGCGCCATCCCAGGTGGCTCCCCGGGGGTACGGCCGGCCGGGCCAAACGCGCATGCGCTGCTCCAATAGTTCGTCGGGTGCAAGTTGAGAGAGCCGAAACCCACCGCCGAAGGCGAGCGGCGGGTGCGGCGCGGCCCGTTAAATAAACTCGATGCACGTGCCCGTTTCTGGCCGCGCCGCGCGCGTGGGGTGTTGGGGAACACGGCCTCGCGCACTCCCGGCCACGGTTCAGCAGAAACGCATCAGGTACACGGGATCGGCACACGAGAATCACCGAACGGAGCCCCAATCCGTCACCGGAAGTCGCTCCTCGGATCGACTCCTGGATTATCGCGGTGGGTGCTGTTTGGGAGCCTTTCGCGGACCGCTCCTGCCCGAACCGGGCCGCTGTGAGGGATTTCAATCGCATCTCGTTTCGACGGGTCTCACCGTCGTGTTGTATTGGGCCTGAGCGCGGGCGGCGCAAACATTCAACCGCCGGGCGGCGGCTCCATCACGCCACGGCCCACATCGCGGGAGAGCACCGCAAGGGCGCGTGCGAGAAGCGCCCCGTAATCCCTGCGGGTTCCATCCCAAGATCAGGTCCCGCACGGTTTTGGGACCGTGGGCGAGTTGGGGTGTACAACCCGTTCCCTCCCGAATATCACCTGTCGCCGTCGCGCCGCCACGAACGAAGGAGGAGGAGCCCGAATCGCCTTCAGCAGTTTCAAGTGGTCCGTGGTCCGTTGTCTGTGAGCCGAAAAGACAAGGAGCAAGCACCGGGATTGGAAGGGCACACGGAATGCTCTTCCCTCCGCACTGAGCACTGAATGCGGACCACTTGAAACGACCGGACCCGATGTGTCTGCCGCGGCACCCCAGTACAGTGGCAAAGATCTTCACCCCGTCCCTCACCCAAAAGCGAGCTTGCTGATGTTGAGAATCCGTGTTTCGCGCGGGCTGGTACTCGTTCTGTGCTGCACGGTCTGGCAGGCTCAGGTTGGTACTCGGACCCTGGCCCGTGAGCAACCCGCGACCGTTTCGCCCCCGGCGCCCGACCCGAAAACCCCACCGACGGATGCGGAGAAGATCACCGACGCGCGCGAGTCCATCAAGCAGGCCACCGCGGCTCTGGAGAAACTCCAAAAACGGCTGACCGATCCCGACAGCGAGTACGCGAAGGCCGAGGGGGAGTTTGAAGCTCTCAACGGCAAGTTGAAGACGTTAAAAACGACTGCCGCCAAGCTCCGCAAAGAGGGCAAGGTGACCGAAGCCGTCGCCCTCGAGGTGCCCCTACCGGGGCTTCAAGAAGATTGGCAGCTCGCGAAGGACCGGTTCGACATCGCCATCCGGCAGAAAAAGGTGACGCAGGAAACCATCGCCGGACTGAAGGAGCGGATCGAATCGGAGCGGCACCTGCTCGCCCAGCTCGAAGGGAAGGCGCAACCGGCCGAGCCGCCAGCCGGCCCTCCGAACCCGAAGACACCGAAACCGCCCGAGCCGGTCCCGGCGCCCCCCAAAGACGAACCCAAAGCGCCCGCCGACCCGGTTCCCCCGATCACGCTTCCGGGGATACCGGGGGCGCCACCGCTCCCCGCTGCGCCGATCACGCCCACCGCCCCGGCCGCAGCGGCCGAGGACAACGATCCGGCCGTGCGCCAGGCCCGCGCCCAGCTCGGCACCCGGCGCGACGAACTCCGGGAGGCCGAGGCGCGTGCCCGGGCGGCCGAGGAGCGCGTCCGGGTCATGGAGCGCGCGACCCAGAACGCGGAGAAGATGCTGGGGCTCGACAAAGAAGCGGTCGCCCAGGCCGAAAAAGCCGTCGCCAAACTGGCCGGAGCCAGGCCCCCCGAGGACGAAACCGAACGGAGCGCCCAGGCCCTCAAGTTGATGGAAACCGAATCGCGCCTGGCCGAGTCCCGCGAGCGGGTCCGGCGGACGACGGACCGGATCGCCCGGTTCAATGAGACCCTCGCGGGCTTGCGCGCCGAGCGCGACGTCCTCGCCCGTGAGGTGCAAGAGAAACAGCAGCAGGTGAACGAGGCCGAAACCGCGCTGAACGAGCTGCTCAGCCCCACGGCCCCGCGCAACCTGTTCCGGTGGGCGCTCGCCAAGGGGCCGCGCGTGCTGCTCATCCTCGTGGGGATGGTTGTGGCGCACCTCGTGACCCGCCAGTTCAGCCACCACATCGTCCGGTTCATCACCCGGAACAGCAACCGCGGGTCGCCCGAGGACCGGGAGAACCGGGCCAGCACCCTGGTCGGCGTGTTCCGGTACGCGGTCGGGCTCGTGATCTTCGGCGGCGGGGCCGTGATGGTCCTCGACGAAATCGGGGTGCCGATCGTCCCGCTCATGGGCGGGGCGGCGGTCATCGGGTTGGCGGTCGCGTTCGGCGCGCAGAACCTGATTCGCGACTACTTCACCGGCTTCATGATGCTGATGGAAGATCAGTACAGCGTCAACGATGTCGTCAAGATCGGGGCCATCGCGGGGCTCGTCGAGCAGATCACCCTGCGCATGACGGTCCTCCGCGATCTGGAGGGCGTCCGCCACTTCATCCCGCACGGCACGGTCACCAGCGTCAGCAACCTGACTCACGGGTGGTCCCGGGCCATGATCGACGTGCCGGTCGCCTACAAGGAGAGCGTGAACCGGGTCACCGACGTGTTGGTGCAACTGGGTCGGGAGCTGCGCCTCGACCCGGTCCTGGGCAGGCACATCCTCGAAGACCCCGAGATGCTCGGGGTCGAAGCCCTCTCGGATACCGGCGTGGTGATCCGCTTCCTCCTCAAAACTCGGCCGCTCCAGCAGTGGCCGGTCAAGCGGGAGATGCTGCGCCGGATCAAGAACCGGTTCGACGAACTCGGCATCGAGATCGCGTTCCCGCACCGCACCCTCTACCACCGGTTCCCGGACGGTGGGGACGCCTCGGCCCTTACGGGCGGGTCCGATCGTAGTGCGGCATGAAGCGTGCGGGCGCGGTAGAGTATAAGAGCAGAACGCGATCGGCGTGCTCATGCGGCTGTTCTGGTACAACCCCGCGCTCGCAACCGGTGAGCGCCGCGCGCCGACGAACACAACCGGCCCGCCGAGCACGATTCCGCCCGACCCGAGCCCCTGTCGGAACGATCGCATAACGGGCCGCTACTGAAGCGGTCGCAGCGCCGCCGAAAGCGGGGGACGCGCGGACCAACGAGCTCCGGCGCCGTTTTCCCGTCTCGTTCAATTGTGGGAACCCGCGGCGCCGATCCGTCGGACCGCTCAGCGACTTCAGCCCAGGTTCAGCGCCTTGAGGGTGCCCTCGAACCGGCCCCACGGAACCGGCCTGGTCGGGATCGGGGCGACCCGGCTATCCAGTGCCAGATCGAGCACGTACATCGTCTCGACCCACCGGCTCCGCTCACCGGCGGCCCGGCGCCGGGCGATCTCCGCCTGCTCGCTCCGGAACCGGCGGGCGAGTTCCATGAGCGTCAGCACCCGGCTCCCTTCCGACCCGTGTTCCACCCGCACCGTGCGGCACGCGACCCATCGCTCAAAAAGAAGCAAGTCTTTCACCGCGATCAGGATGATCGTGATCGGCTGGTGCTCGGCCACGTCGGCCGGTTCGCAACACGGCGCCATCACGTACA
>DASWYH010001342.1:0-2205 GCA_036405095.1 Gemmata sp.
GCGCGGGCTCTCGTCCGTGAGCGCCTCGTTCGACGTGTACAGCGACTCGGCGGGCGTTTCGCTCAACACCCCCGGGTTCGATGGGGGCGTGTTCGTTGCCGCCGCGGACCTTAACGGGGACGGGTACGCCGAGCTCATCACCACCCCGGGGGCGGGCGGGCGCGGGCACCTCAAGGTGCTCGACTTCAAGAGCTTCGACCGGTTCCTGCCCGTCCCGAGTCTGCGGACCAGCGCGTACACGTTTACCGATTACAACGGCGAGATCCGCGTCACAACCATGCGGGCGCTCGGCACCGAATACGTGGTGACCTCCTCCGGGGCCGGGGTGCCGGGCGACATCCGCGTGTACCAGGACGCGTACAACCTGGGGCAGATCGCGGACCGGACCCCGGTGCCCCTGAGCTTCCTGAATGCCCGACTGGTGCCGTTCAACGGGTACGCGGGCGGGCTCTCGGTGGCGGCCGGTGACACCGACGGCGACGGCAACGACGAACTGTTCGTGTCCAAGAACGACGGCCCCTCGGCGGTCGCAGTGTACAGCGCCGCGGCCGTGTCCCTGGCGTTCAGTCAGGGGAATGTGAGCCCGAACCCGATCGGAACGTTTGAAGCGTTCGCCGGGTTCAACGGCGAGGTGCGGCTCGGGACCGCCGACGTGGACGGGAACGGCACGGACGAGGTGCTCACCACCACCGGGTTCTCCGGCGACCCGCAGGGCACGCCCGTCAAGGCGTGGGCGCGGAACGGGAACGGCTTCTCCCCGGTGCGCGGGTTCTACTCGAACCCCGGATACCTTCCCGGTGCCTGGCTCGGCGGAAAGGACTTCACCTTCGCCCCGGGTGTTATCACCCTCGGCTAGCAGACACGACCCGCCGGACCGCGAGTACCCCGCCGCAACCAGGAAGCGCGGTTCCGGTTGCGGCTCACTCGCGCGGGCCGGGCGGCGGTGCTACAATCGAAGGCATGAAGAAGCGCCGCGTGCTGCTGGTTCAACTGCCGATCCCGCCGCTCGGGCCGGACCCGATCCGCGGAAACGTTCCGCTCGCCGGGGCGTACCTCAAGCTCTTCGCCGACGCCCGCGGTCTCGGCGCTGACTACGACATTGAGGTCTTCCCGGCGCCTCTCGCCAACGCGCTCGGCGACACCGCCCTCGCGGACGAACTCGCGCGCCGCGAGCCCTGGATGGTGGGGTTCACCTGCTACCTCTGGAACGTCGAGCGCACGCTCTGGGTCGCGCGCGCCCTGAAGCGCCTGCGGCCGGGTGTGAAGGTCGTCATCGGCGGGCCGGAAATCACCACCGATAATGCGTGGGTGCTCGGGTCCGCCGATTATGATTTCGCCGCGGTCGGCGAGGGCGAACAAACGTTCGCGGCGCTGCTCCTCGGGCTGCTCGGCGGCGAGGACGTGCCGCCGGTGCGCATCGACGGGCTGTACGTGCCGCCGGACGCGGGTGAACGGTTCCGGCCGGAGTTGGCCCCGAAGTTCCGCACCCCGATGCCGGAACTCGATCGCCTGGGCTCCCCGTACCTTGCGGGCATCCTGAGCGCCGCCGACGAGCGCATGCTCCTACTCGAAACGACCCGCGGGTGCATCTTCAACTGCAAGTTCTGCTACTACCCCAAGAGCTACGACAAGCAGTACTACCTCTCCACCGATCTGGTCTCGGCGAGCCTCCGGCACGCCCACGAGCACGGAGCGGAAGAGGTCTTCTTGCTCGACCCCACCTTGAACCAGCGGAAGGACTTCGCCGGGTTCGTGCGGTTGCTGGCGCAGGGCAACCCCGGGCGGCGGTTAAAGTATTTCGGTGAACTTCGGGCGGAGGGCATCACGCCCGAAATCGCCTCTCTTCTCGCCGAAGCGGGGTTCACGGAAGTGGAAGTCGGGTTGCAGTCGGTCGAGCGCGACACGATGGCGCTGATGGACCGCAAGAACAACCTCAAGGCGTTCGAGAAAGGCGTTCGTGCCCTGATGGGGGCCGGGATCAGCGTGACGGTCGATCTCATCGTCGGGCTGCCCGGCGACACCGAAGAGTCCGTGCGCCGCGGGTTCCGCTACCTCCGCGACGGCGGGCTGTACTCGCGGGCACAGGTCTTCAACTTGGCGGTGCTCCCGGGAACCGCGTTCCGGCACGAGGCGCGGGAACTCGGGCTCGCGTACCAGCCGCGCCCGCCGTACTACGTTTTGAAAACGCCGACCCTCGACCGCACG
>DASWYH010001343.1:0-6266 GCA_036405095.1 Gemmata sp.
GAGAAACAACCGCAGCGGGTGCGCCGGGGCGGGTCGTTCCTGTGTGACGACAGCTACTGTTACCGGTACGTTCCCAGTGCCCGCGACAAGAACCCGGTGGACAGTTGCGCCAACCACACCGGGTTCCGGTGTGTGCGCGACGCGAAGTAGGGGCGCGTGCCGAAGAGCTGCGGCTACGACGCCGCCAGCTTCGCGAGCGCTTCGCCCCGGACGCGGTACACGGTCCACTCGTCCATCGGGTTCGCCCCGAGCGACTCGTAGAAGCGAATCGACGGTTCGTTCCAGTTCAGCACCGACCACTGCATGTGGCTGCAATCGCGCTCCACAGCGAGCTTCGCGAGCGCGACCAGCAGCGCCTTCCCGTGCCCCTGCCCGCGGGCCTCCGGAACCACGAACACGTCTTCGAGGTAGATGCCGGGTTTGCCGTTGAACGTCGAGTAGTTGTGGAAGAACAGGGCGAAGCCGACGACCGCGCCCGCGTCCTCGGCCATCAGCACTTCGGCATACGGGCGCGGGCCGAACAGGTGCCGGCCCAGATTCTCTTCGCTCAGCACGACGGCGTGAGAGAGTTTCTCGTACTCCGCGAGGTCGCGGATGAGCTTCACAATAGTAGGCAGATCGTCGGGCACCGCCGGGCGGATCATGGGCTCCCTCCGAAAACCACGGGCGCCTCACCCGCCGCGATGCGGGCCGAGTGGCGCCCCCACAACCATTATGCGAACGGGTTCCGAAGGCGCACTCGGTCCTCCGGTCCCAGGCATCAACCCGCTGTGGGGGCACACTCACACCGAGCCGCGCTCGCAAGGGAACGGTGGCCAGCGCCCTGCTCCGGTGCCACACGTCGCGAATCTTTTGCGGTGTGCGTGTCTCACGGGAATGCCGCACTAGCGAAGGTCGAATCCGTGGCCCCCTCTGCGAGACTCGCGGGGCGCAGTATCATGGGTATGATGTCGCGCACCCGTGAGGTGCCGTTTTTCGTGCGGGTGCCGGTTCGACCTCTCCCTTTGCACTCAGGCTCGGTTGCCGATGACTGGTGAGGACATCGCGGAGCTTCGTCAAAAGCGTTACAACGCCACGGTTGTTTCGCTGAAGTTGCTGACCCCGGACCTGATGGTGCTGCGCGTCCAACCGGACTTCCCGCGCCCGGTCCACCGCGCGGGGCAGTACTGCACCCTCGGCCTCGGGTACTGGGAGCGGCGCACCGCCGGTTGCCAAGAAGAAGCCCTCCCCCCAACCGATTTCACGAAAGTGGTGCGCCGGGCGTACTCGATTAGTTGTTCCGTTTACGGGGGTCCCGGGCGCCTGATGCGGTTGGAAGAGAACGACTGGCTCGAGTTTTACATCGTCCTCGTCCGCGAGAACCCCGACGGGCGCGTGCCCGCGCTGACCCCGCGCCTGTTCGCGCTGAGCGAAGGCGACCGGATCCAGATCGGCGAACGGATCACCGGTCACTACACGCTGGAACCCGTGAAGCCCGGTGACACGGTGATTTTCCTCGGAACGGGCACCGGTGAAGCGCCGCACAACTACATGACCTGGGAACTGCTCGCGCGCGGCCACACCGGGAAGATCGTAAACGTGTGCTGCGTCCGCTACGCGCGCGATCTGGGCTACCACGAGACGCACCGCCAGTTAATGGCCCAGTTCCCGAACTACTCGTACCTCGGCCTCACGACGCGCGAGCCGGGGGCGCGCAAAACGTACATTCAGGATCTGCTCCGGAACGGGGACCTCGAACGGCACCTCGGGTCCGCACTGGACCCCCTGACGACCCAGGTGTTTTTGTGCGGGAACCCCCAAATGATCGGCGCGCCGACGCGCGACCGCGAGACGCAGGCGCCCACCTACCCGCAACCGGCGGGGGTCATTCAGTTGCTCGAGGAGCGCGGCTTCACGGCCGACGTCGCGGCGCTGAAGCGGAAGGGCAACATCCACTTCGAAGAGTACTGGTGAGGCTCGAATGGCGGACATTAACACGACGCTCGCCGGGTACCGGTTGCGCACGCTGCTTCAGACGGGACAGACCTCGCAGGTGTTTGAGGTCGTCGAGCTGCAGAGCAACCGGCACTTCGCGATGAAGATCCTGCTCCCCGAAGCGGCCGACAAACCGGAGCACCGCCGCATCCTGTTCAACGAGGCCGATGTCGGGATCCAGCTCACCCACCAGAACGTGATCCGGATCGTGAAGGTGAACCGCGCGAAAGACACCCCGCACTTCATCATGGAGTTCTTCCCCTCGGGCAGCTTGCGGCTGCGCCTCCAGGCGAAGGATTTCGCATTCATCAAGGAGCACGCGCGGAAGATCTTTAAAGGGGCCGCAACCGGCCTCGCGTACATGAACGCGAGCGGCTTCGTCCACCGCGACGTGAAGCCCGACAACATGCTCGTCAACGCGCTCGGCGAAACGAAAATCATCGACTTCGCGATCACGAAAAAGATCCCGACGGGGTTCGCGAAATGGTTCTATCGTCGCGGGAAGCCGCAAGGGACCCCGAGCTTCATGAGCCCGGAGCAGATCAAGGACGAGATGCTCGACGGCCGCGCCGACATCTACAGCTACGGCTGCACCCTGTACGAGCTGACGACCGGGCGCCCGCCGTTCCGGGGCACGTCGATGAACGACCTGCTCGGCCGCCACTTCACGGAAAAGCCGTCCCCGCCTTCGGCATACAATCCGGACCTGACACCGGAATTTTCGTCCTTTGTGCTCAAGATGCTCGCGAAGAAGCGCACCGACCGCCCCGCCAACTTTCACGAAGTGCTGATCGAGCTCCGCAAAGTCAGGCAGATATTTAAATCCGTGGTGGAAAAAGACACCGAGGAAATGTAACAAGTTTTTACGCGTGCGACCGCGATTAAATCTTTGAGATCCTACGATGGTTCTGGACCCGCTGCCTTTTGAACATGATATTATGAACTCGAAGTCGAAATCATGCGGGCCGAAGCGGCCCCCGAAGCGGACGGGGCGGCCGAGGGGCTGAGGAAGCTCCGGCGGGACCTGGTGGCGCTCAAAAAGGCCAAGTACCTCGAACTGACCGCGTGGGAAACGGTGCTGGTGTCGCGTCACCGGAACCGCCCCCAGTTCGTCGATTACGTGGACATGGCTTTTGACGAGTTCACGGAACTGCACGGGGACCGGGTATTCGGTGACGATCGCGCGATTCGGGCGGGGTTCGCGCGTATCGACGGGCACAAGGTCATGCTGGTGGGGCACCAGAAAGGGAAGACCCTCGCCGAGCGCCAGCAGTGCTTCTACGGCTGCGCGCACCCGGAGGGATATCGAAAAGCCATTACGAAGATGCAGATCGCCGCCAAATATCGGCTCCCGATCGTGTGCCTGATTGATACACCGGGGGCCTTTCCGGGTATCGGAGCCGAAGAGCGGGGGCAGTCCCAGTTGATCGCCAAGAGCATCATCGAGATGACCAAACTGGCGACGCCGATCGTGTGTGTGGTCATCGGTGAGGGCGGCTCGGGCGGGGCCCTGGGTATCGGGATCGGCGACTCCATTGGGATGTTGCAGTACGCCTACTATTCCGTCATCAGCCCGGAAGGCTGTGCCGGGATCCTGTGGAAAGTGGCGACAGACGAGTCCAAGCCGCGCGCGGCAGAAGCCCTCCGGCTGACCGCCAAAGACCTACACAACTACGGTGTCGTCGACACGATCGTGAATGAACCCCTCGGCGGCGCCCACCGTGACCCGCGGGGCATGGGGAGCATCCTGAAGGCCCACCTTTCTCGGGAGCTGCGCCGGCTGTCCGCCCTGACCGATCGCGAGCTCTTAGACAGTCGCTATTCAAAATTCCGAAAGATGGGCTTCTTCAACTAAACTGCCGCAAGCGGGCAGAACAAAGTCATCGCCTGTGCAATTCCGAGCATGAATGAGCGAAGCGTTATCCCGGCGGCATGAAAGTTCCGCCGGGTAACGGGGCCAACGAGTGGTGGTGCGCACCGGCACTGCGCGCGTCGGCAGGGCTACCCGAACACCCGAACACGCGCGCGGCCACCCGCGATTTACGGACCGATCTTGTACCGCGTTCCCACGGGCGGGGCGCGGTCCCGAGAGCACATCACTTGCGCTGAACCAAGTACTCCAGCAGATCGGCCGCTTCTTGAGGGGTGAGCGCGCTCATCTGGCCGTCCGGCATGAGCGACAGGCGCGACGGGCGTACGCTCTCCACGTTGTCGGCCGCGATCGCGATTTCCTTGTTTTCGGCGTCGCGCAACACGAGCCGCACCGTGTCGCGCTTCACCAGGATGCCGGTGTACGCTTTTTCGTCCTTCGTGCGGACGTTGTACGCGGCGAACCGTGGCTCGACCCGCGCCGACGGGTTGAGCAAGCTGTCGAGGAGTTCGGAGCGCGTGCGGGCCTTCCCGATGGCGCTGAGATCCGGCCCGAGTGCGGCGCCCTTGTCGCCGACCTTGTGGCAGTTCAGGCACTTCATTTCCTTGTTAACGAACAGCATTTCACCGTTCGCCGGGTCGCCTTTGAGCCCGAGGATCGACACCGGGCGCGGGTTCGGTCCGAGCTTGCGCCCGCCCGCCGGGACCGGCGCGTACCCCTCGAACAGCTCTCGCACGAGCGGCGTTCCGTGTTTCGCGACCTGGGCCGGGAGGTCGTTGGTGCTCTTGCTGTCGATCTTGCCCAGCGCGAACGCCCGGGCGAACGGCCACGCTTCCGGGAACGACGCATACGCCCGATCGGGCTTGGTGAGGTCGGGAAGCGGAACCGTTCCGTTCTGTTTCCCGAGCGACGCAATCCACTGGCCGATTACGTCCAAACCTTGCGCGTGCGGGAACTCTGATCCGAGGTGCGGCATCCGCCCGCGCCCGAACTTCGCCATCCGGTAGAACAGCACGCTCTTGTAGGGGTCGCCGGGGCTGACGATCTTGGCATCGGGGAGCCCGAAGTCGCCCTGTTTGGCGCGCACGTCGAAGATCCCGGTTTCTTTGAGCGGCTTCGCGGCGTCGAGTTCGAGCACCACCTGACCGCCGCCGCCCCCGAACCGGTGGCAGTGGGCACAGTTCACGTGCAGGTAGCCCCGGGCCTTGTCTTCGAGCGTGCCCTCACCTTGAAGTGGTGCCAGCGCGGGCTCCTTTTTCACGGCCGCCGTGCTGAACGGCGGGAGCACCTGATCGTTCGCGCCGACGCGGTGCGCGTAGCCCTCTGTGGTGAACTTCACGAGCTGGTTCACTGCCGCTCCGCCGCTGAACAGCGGAGCGCGGTTGAGCTGCCGCACGTTGAACGCGAGCGCGTACTCCGACCATGCGTTGTGGCAACTGAGGCACTGCGTGCGGCTGTGGAACGTCCACACGTGGTCGCGCTGGCCCACGGGCACCCAGGCGCCTTTCTCCACCTTGCCCCCGGCCGCAACCGGGAACGCCTTCTCGGCCCCTTCGGGGGCAACCAGATCGGCATCGGACTGGTCGTCGCGCCACGCATACGAGTACCCGCGCCAGTCCTCGCCGTCGAAATGGAGCAGTTGCGTCTCCACGCGCGTTTCGGTGATGCCCTTGGCCCCCAGCACGTCGAGAGTGAGTGTCTTCACCAGCACGGCGTTTTTCGGGAACCCCATCGCGAAGTTGTGCCAGAACACCTGCCCCGGGAGCTGGCGCGGCTTGTCAAAAAACGACACGGTGGAAAGCTCCGGCAGCGCGAGCAGGTAGTCCGCGGTTGCCCCGTCCTGCCACTGTCGCCCGTTCACATAGAAGGGGACGACGCCTTCGGCGGCTTCGAGTTTCTTCGCGTCTGCGAACAGTCCGGTTTCGCTCAGCTTCGTGGGGAACTTTGCGTTGGCGGCACCGGCGTCGTTGCGGTCGAGCGTGTAAATCCCTCCGGTGTCGTAGTCACAGAAATAGAGCTCGCCAGCGTTGTCCTCACCGAACGCGGACGGGCGCACGGTCGGTTTGGTGATCTCGGGCATCTCCTGGAGCCGGTCGCCATCGAACCGTGCGGCCCAGATGCGGCGCGTTTCCCAGTCGCCGAAGATGTACGCGCCGACCAGTTCGGGGAACTTCTTTCCGCGGTACACGTACCCGCCGGTGACGCTCGCGGCGATCGTGTGCGGGAGTTCGATCGCGGGCGCGCGGATCGGGGCGGGGCCGATTTTCTGCTCCGGCTTCACCGGTTGCCGCGCTTCGGTAATGCTCCACCCGTAGTTGCCGCCCTTCTCGATCTTGTGGACCATTTCCCACAGTTCCCAGCCCACATCGCCGGCCCACAGGTCGCCGGTCGTGCGGTCGAAACTCATACGCCACGGGTTGCG
>DASWYH010001344.1:0-3086 GCA_036405095.1 Gemmata sp.
GGAGGAAAAGGAGGAGCACGCCTCCAAGGACCAGCCGCCAGAATTGCCGATCGGGGTTCGGCGGGCCGGGGTCCGTGAACGCCTCCCAAAGAACAAAAGCCATGGCCGAAATGTGCGCGCACAATTGGACCGCCGCAAATACGGCGAGCAGAACCGCGGGCGTGAACGTTCGCCCCGCGGTCTGTTCCCGGAGCTCGCGTTGCGTGAGCGGCTGTCGGCGCCGGCGCGGGGGCACCCGCCGCCGGGGGGCGCGCGGGCGCGCGTGTTCGGATAGGGCAAACCGCTTCCCACACGCGAAGCACTGCGCCAGGGGCGCGGGGGCGGCGCGCGCGTCGATTTCTCCCTCGGCGCCGCAGTGCGGGCACACGGTTTCGAGCGGCCGCAGCACCCGTATTCGGCTCGCGGGCGGTTGCGTCGCTTCGCTCGCGAAGAACGGTTCCGCGCAGGCGAAGCAGTCAACCGTGGGTTCCACATCACAATCGGGATGGGTGACGGCCGATCGTGACGCGCCGCAGCGCGGGCAGAAGACGTCGATCGCGCGGACCGTTTGCTCCGCCACGGGCTCGGGCGGTTGCGGTGCTCGGCTCGGGACGAAGTCACGCGCACAGTGACCGCAGGCGACGGTCGGTTCGGGATCGTGCCCCTGCGGGGGGCCGGGTTGAGCGGTCCCACAGTGCGGGCAGAAGACGTGTGGGGGCATCGGCTTCCAGGGGTCCGTGTGGGTGCCGCTCTCGTTCGCTCGGCGCCCCCGGCTGGGGCCGCGCGGTCGTGGGCCGCAACTCCGATCGGCCCACCGAACATCGGTACCGGCCGCTCGGCGCCCCACCACCGGCCCGGTCGAGCCCGCGTTTCGGGGCCCCCGGCTCCGGTTCGCGTTCAGTCCCAGCGGGTTTCACCGGCCGCCTGGTTCCGGTCGAACGCCTCGGCCACGAGCGGGTTGTTGAGCGCGACCGCGCCCCAGATCCCGAAGATCACCGGAACGAACGCGAACACGCACACGAAGGAGCACAGGGCGAACGACGAAATGGCCACGATCGACGCGGCCAGGGCCCACCCGTACCCGGACTGCGTGCGCAGCTTCCGCCCGCCGACGATCATGATGGCCGCGTAGGGGATCGCGCACGCCCCGGAGACCAGCCCCATGAGAACCGCGACCGCGCCGTCCGCGTTGCCGTTCGCGTTGTTCCCGGCCCCCAAACCGATCATGAGCCAGAGCAGCGCCCCGCCGGCCAGCAGCAACCCGCCGCACCACCCGCAGATCTCGAGCCACACCCCCGGACCGTGCGTGAGGTCGGCGACCTCGCGCCGGTCCCGTTCGGCACAGGCGGAAGCGGACTGGCGCGCGCGCCGCCGCGGGCGCGGGTCATCGTCGTCGTAGCGGCCCCGGTCGTTCGCTTCAAGCTCGAATTGTTCCGGAGCGGTCTCGGCCGGAACGAACTCGGTGGCGCAGTGCGGGCACCGCACCGTCCAGTCACGGTAGGCCGCTTCAACTTCCAAAGTGCGACCGCACGACGGACAGCTTACCCTGGGCATACCGAAGTCTCGTCGGAGTCGGAAGGGGGCTGAAACACCGGCCCGTCGATCAATACGTGAGCAGGCTGAACACGTCGTAGCCCGCGAGCGGGGCGCGCCCGTTCAGGAACGCGAGCTCGATCAGGAACGCGCACTCGACCACGCGCCCTCCGGCCCGCTCGACCAGCTTGCACGCGGCGGCCATGGTGCCCCCGGTCGCGAGCACGTCGTCGACGAGCAGCACCCGGGCGCCCGGTGCGATCGCGTCCGTGTGGACGTGCAACTCGGCCGAACCGTACTCGAGGTCGTATTTGAAACTGTGGGTCGCGCCCGGCAACTTTCCGGGCTTCCGCAACGGGACCAGGGGCTTCTTCAGGACCAGCGCCATCGGCGCGGCGAAGAGGAACCCGCGGGCCTCGGCCGCGGCGATGGCGTCGATCGGGGTGCCGGAGTAGCGCCCCGCCATCTGGGCCACCGCGGACGCGAACGCGTCCGGGCTCTTCAGCAGCGGCATGATGTCCTTGAACATGATGCCCGGCTTGGGGAAGTCCGGGACGTCGCGGATGTAGGCGGTGAGGTCCATTGCTGGCTCCGAGTGGCGAGTGGCGGGTGACGCGGTCGCGCGTTCGAACCCGGCACCGGGTCAATTGTTCTTCAACGCGCGTTCGTCACTCGTTGCTTGCAACTCTCCGGCTTGTCTTAGCGTACCGCGCCGAAAACGGGAAGAACCGCTCACCGACACAAGGGTAGGGACACAGGGGGACCGTGACATGAGCCTGACCATCCGCCGCGCGACCGCCGCGGACGAACCGGTGCTGGTGGCGTTCAACACCGCGATCGCCTGGGAGACCGAGCAGAAGCGGCTCGACCCCGCGGTCCTTTCCGCCGGCGTGCGCGCGGTGCTCGCGGACCCGGCCCGCGGGTTCTACACCGTGGCGGAACTGGGCGGCGAGGTGGTCGGCCAGATGATGATCACGTTCGAGTGGAGCGACTGGCGCAACGGCTGGTTCTGGTGGGTCCAGAGCGTTTACGTCCACGAGCGCGCGCGCCGCTCGGGCGTCTTTCGCTCCCTGTACCGGGCCATCGAACAGGAAGCGACCGCCGATCCGACCGTGATCGGGTTGCGCCTGTACTACGAACACGACAACACGCGCGCGCACGCGACGTACCGCGCCCTGGGCATGACCGACACGGCCTACGGGCTGATGGAAGTGTACCCCCTGAACGGCCGCACCTCGCACGTCGGGTAGCCAATGGACCCGCTGTTCCCGCCGGCGTGGTTCGCGGCCGGCGTGATCACCGACGAGAGCGCGGGCGATTTCACCCGGCTCGCGGCGAAGGCCCCGGAGCGCGCTGCGCGCTACTGGCGCTGGGCGGCGTTTCGCGACTGGTCCGAGGAGCGCGAGGAGCTCGCCCCCGAGCAGTGCCGGGCCGTGTACGAACTCGGCGAAGCGGACCCGGACGCGAACCTCGGGACCGCCCTGATGTGCCACGCGCTGCTCCGGCGGCGGTGCCCGCCCGCCGTTCGTGCGCGAGCGAACCAGAGCGACCGCGCCGCGGTGCGCCGGACGGCG
>DASWYH010001345.1:0-8397 GCA_036405095.1 Gemmata sp.
TGGTTCGAGTCCGTCGGCCGGCGGAACTTCCGCTTGGTCTTCGCGGCGATCCCGGCTTCGCCCATGACCTTCGCCACGAAGTGCGCGCTGCACCCGTGCCCGTTGGCCACCAACTCGGCGTGGATGCGCGGGCTCCCGTACGGGCCTTCACCTCTTCGTGGGTCGCCTTCACCTCGGCGGTCAGCTCCTCGCGCCGCACCTCGGCCGCGCTCGGCCCTCGCGACCGCCAGGCGTAGAAGCCGAGCGCGACACGCCCAGCACCCGGCACATCAGCACGATCGGCCACCCGTCCTTGCGTCCCTCGATCCAGGCGAACGTCACTTCATCTGGGTGGCGGAGGCCGCCGTGGCTCGTTTTAGGATGTCGCGCTCCGCTTCGAGCCGCTTGACGTCGGCGCGAAGTTGTCGGAGTTCTTCCTCGACGGGGGTCAGCTGCCCCGAACCGGGGACGGCTTCGACGCCCTTCTTGGCGACCGCCGTCTTCCAGTCGTGGAGCCGGTTCTCGGTGACCCCGAGTCGGCGCGCGACCTCGGCGACGGAGAGCTCCGGCTCGGTAACCAGCTGGGCGGCCGAGAGCTTGAACTCCGCCGTATAGACCTTGCGCTTGCCAGCCATCGGTGCAGCTCCTCAGCTCTCAGCGTTTACACCGCTTTCCGACTGCCCACCATTTGTGGGGAACTTCACCTGTGCCCCGGGCGGCCCCAGACACTCGTGCGAACCAGTTGGGAGCAGGCGGGGCGGGTCGGTCGCCATCGGCGGACTCGTGTGTTGGCGGAGGGTTAAAACCTAATCGGCCCGCGCGTGCCCGCAAGTGTTTTTTGCGCCCGGGCGCCGCAGCGCCCCGCCGGCGCGTAACATGAGGGGGTCCAGAGGAGAAGCGATGCCTTATCAGCCCATCGAGAACTACGGGATCATCGGGAACCTGCGGACCGCCGCGCTGGTCGGGCTGAACGGCTCGATCGACTGGCTGTGCCTCCCGCGGTTCGATTCGCCCAGCGTGTTCGGGGCGATCCTCGACGACGCCAAGGGCGGGCGGTTCAAGATCGCCCCGGAACTCGAGGGCGAGCGGTTCAAACAGTTCTACTGGCCCGACACGAACGTGCTCGTGACCCGGTTCCTGCACCCGGAGGGGATCGCCGAGCTGATCGACTTCATGCCGGTGCCGCAGCCGGGCGATGCGTGCGAGCACCAGATCATCCGGCGGGTCCATGTGGTCACCGGGGAGATGTCGCTCCAGGTCGAGTGCCGGCCGGCGTTCGATTACGCGCGCGCCCCGCACACGGTGTGCGAAGACGCTTGCGGGTACCGGTTCGAGAGCCCGAACCTGACGCTCGTGCTCGCCACCCCGATCCCGCTGCGGCTCGAACCGGACGGCGGGGCCATCGGCGAGATGCGGCTCAAGGCCGGCGAGGAGCGCACGTTCGTCCTCCAGCTCGTCGAGCCGGGGAAGAAGTCGGCCGGGTGCCCGACCCCGGCCGGGGCCGCGGCCCTGTTCCAGCGGACCGTCGACTACTGGCAGCGGTGGCTGAAGAAGTGTACCTACACGGGGCGCTGGCGCGACCAGGTGTACCGCTCGGCGCTGGCGCTGAAGCTGATGACCTACGAGCCGACCGGGGCCATCGTCGCGGCGCCGACGACCAGCCTGCCCGAGGGGATCGGCGGGGTGCGCAACTGGGACTACCGGTTCACCTGGATCCGGGACGCCGCGTTCACCCTGTACGCGCTCCTGCGGATCGGGTTCACCGAGGAGGCGATCCGGTTCAAGGACTGGCTCCGCGAGCGCTGGCGGGACCAGGAGTCGCACAGCGACGGCCCGCTCCAACTGATGTACGGGGTGGACGGCCGGTCCGAACTGGAGGAGTTCGAGCTGCCGCACCTGGACGGCTACCGCGGGTCGAAGCCGGTGCGGGTCGGCAACGGGGCCCACGGGCAGCTCCAGCTCGACATTTACGGCGAGCTGATGGACGCGGTGTACCTTTACAACAAGTACGCCAGCCCCATCAACTACGACGATTGGAACCGGCTGCGGCGGATGATCAACTGGGTCAGCGACAACTGGCAGCGCCAGGACGAGGGCATCTGGGAGGTGCGGGGCGGGCGGCGCGACTTCGTGTACTCGCGGGTGCTGTGTTGGGTGGCCCTCGACCGCGCGCTGCGGCTCGCGGACAAGCGGTCGTTCCCGGCCGACCGGGCGAAGTGGCTGTCCTCCCGCGACGCGATCCTCGAAGAGGTAATGACAAAGGGGTATCACCCCGACAAGAAAGCGTTCGTCCAGAGCTACGGCTCGGACGCGCTCGATGCCTCGATCCTGTTGCTGCCGCTCGTGTTCTTCACCGCGCCGAACGACCCGCGGATGCTGAACACGCTCGACGCGATCCGGAAGCCGCTGCCGCAGGGCGGGCTCGCGGCCGATGGGCTCGTGTACCGCTACGACCCCACGCTCGCGCCGGACGGGCTCCCGGGCACCGAGGGCACGTTCAACATGTGCTCGTTCTGGCTCATCGAGGCGCTGACCCGGGCCGGGCGCACGGACCCCAAGCTGCTGGCGGAAGCGCGGCTCCGGTTCGAGCAGATGCTCGGGTACGCGAACCACCTGGGGCTGTACGCGGAGCAGACCGGGCCGAGCGGGGAAGCGCTGGGCAACTTCCCGCAAGCGTTCACCCACCTGGGGCTGATCTCGGCCGCGTTCAACCTGGACCGCGCGCTCAACGGGCGCAATGGGGGCGTCGGCTGAAAACCGGGGTAGAATGCCCTTGAAGGGGGCGAACCATGAAGCGCGTGCGGATCGGTAACGGGTGCGGGTTCTGGGGCGACAACCTCGACGCCCCCGTGCGCCTGGCCGAGGCCGGTCGGCTCGACTACCTCACGCTGGAGTACCTGGCCGAACTCACGATGTCGATCCTCGCCGTGCAGAAGGCGAAGGACGCCGGCGCCGGGTTCGCGACCGACTTCATCAGCGTCCTTTCGCACCTCGCGCCCGTCTTGAAAGCGCAACCGCGGCTGAAGATCGTGACCAACGCGGGCGGGATGAACCCGCGCGCGTGTGCCGCTCGCGCGCATGAGGTGCTCCGCGCCGCGGGCCTGCCCGAAAAGCGGGTCGCGGTGGTCAGCGGGGACGATCTGCTCCCCCGGCTCGACGAACTGCTCGCCGCCGGTCACGCCCTGAACCACCTCGACACCGGCCACCCGCTCTCTTCCATTCGCGACAGAGTAGTGAGCGCCAACGCTTATCTCGGCGCGAGGCCCATCGCGGAGGTCCTCAAACAGGGCGCCGAGATCGTGGTCACCGGGCGCGTCGCGGACGCCTCGCTGACGGTCGGCCCTGCGGCGTTCGAGTTCGGCTGGGGGTTCGGCGCAGCCGATCTCGATCGTCTGGCCGCGGGCACGGTCGCGGGGCACCTCATCGAGTGCGGCGCGCAGGTCACCGGCGGGCTGTGGATCAACGCCGACGAGTCCACCGACCTCGCGCGCGTGGGCTACCCCGTCGCGGAGCTGAGCGCGGACGGCACGTTCACGGTCTCGAAACCGGACGGCACCGGCGGCGCGGTGAACCTCGAAACCGTCAGCGAGCAACTCCTCTACGAAGTGGCCGACCCCGCGCGCTACTTCACACCCGATGTCGTCGCCGATTTCACCACCGTGAGGCTCGCGCAACGCGCTCCGGACGTGGTGGGCGTCACCGGCGGCACCGCGAACGGGCTCACCGACACCTACAAGGTGTCGATCGCGTACCGCGACGGGTTCATGTCGGCGGGTACGCTGGTGATCGCCGGGCCGAACGCCGCACAAAAGGCTCAGCGGTCCGGCGCGATCCTGCTTGAGAAACTCAGACAGTGCGGCCTCACTTACGAGCACACGCACATTGAGGCACTCGGCGCGGGGGCCTGCGTTCCCGGTGCGGTGAGCGCCCCGGCGGACGCGCCGGAGGTGGTGCTCCGCGTGGCCGTGCGCGACCCGCGCCGCGCCGCGGTGGAGCGGTTCACGAAGGAGTTCGCCCCTCTTGTAACAAGCGGCTTCCCGGGCACGACCGGTTACACGACGGGGCGCCCGCCGGTGCGCGAGGTGTTCGCGTACTGGCCGGCCCTGGTCGCGAAGTCCGCGGTGGCTCCCGCTGTCGAGGTGCTGTGATGCCGCGCGTGCCCCTCTCACAGATCGCACACGGGCGGAGCGGCGACAAGGGTTCGCACGCGAACGTCGCGGTCATCGCGTACACCGCGGCGGGCTTCGCGTGGCTCCGCGACCACCTCCCGGCGGGGGCCGTGGCCGCGTACTTCGCCCCCCTCGGGCCGACCCGCGTGGAGCGCTACGAAGCCGCGAACGTGTTCGCGCTCAACTTCGTGCTGTACGACGTGCTCGCCGGGGGCGCGAGCCGCTCGCTGCGCACCGACACGCAGGGCAAAACGCTGGCCGTGGCGCTGCTGCGGATGGAAATCGACCTGCCGGAAGGGCTCGCCGCTGGTGGCCCGGAGCGCCCCGAGTAAAATCGCACCCTGAGCCGCGGGCACCGGTTCGCGGCGCGCCGACTCCCTCGCACCGGGCACCCATGATCGACCTCCGCAGCGACACCCTGACCAAGCCGACGCCCGGGATGCGGGCCGCGATGATGGCCGCGGCCGTCGGCGACGACGTGTTCGGCGAAGACCCCACCGTCAACGAACTGGAGCGCCGAACGGCGGCCCTGTTCGGGCTCGAAGCCGGGCTGTTCGTTCCCAGCGGCACGATGGCGAACCAGATCGCGGTGCGGGTCCACTGCCGCCCGCAGGACGAGGTGCTCCTCGAAACGACCAGCCACGTGCGCCTGTGGGAGGCCGGCGGCGCCGCGGCCCTGAGCGGCGTGACGCTCACCACCCTCGACAGCCCGACGCGGGACGGGCGGCTCGGCGCCGGGGACTTCGCGGACCACATCAGCCCGGACGACATGCACTCGGTGCGCACGCGGCTCGTGTGCCTCGAAGTGACCCACAACCGGGGCGGCGGCACCGTCCTCGCGCCGGACGCGCTTAACGACATCTCGCGCTGGGCGCGCCAGCACGGTCTGGCGATGCACCTCGACGGCGCCCGGATCTGGAACGCGATCGTGAAGACCGGCGTACCCGCGAATGTGTGGGGCCGGATGTTCGACACCGTCAACGTGTGCTTCAGCAAGGGGCTCGGGACGCCGGTCGGGTCGATGCTGCTCGGGCCGCGGGACCTGATCGCGCAGGCCCGCCGGGTGCGGAAGCTCTTCGGGGGCGCGATGCGGCAGATCGGGTTCCTGGCCGCGGCGTGCGATTACGCCCTGGACCACCACATCGAGCGCCTCGCCGAAGACCACGAGAACGCCCAGGTTATCGCGCGGGCCGTTGCGGAGGTGCCCGGGTTCACGCTCACCCCGCACGAAGTGGAAACGAACCTCGTGTGGTTCGAGGTCGATGCGCGCCACGGGAGCGCAAAGGAAGTCGCAGAGCGGTTGAAGGCGAAGGGCGTGCTGGTGGCCCCCCTCGGGGCGCGGGTCGTGCGCGCGGTGACGCACCTCGATGTGTCGCGCGAGCAGTGCCTGAAGGCCGCAGAAGCGATCCGCTCGCTCGGTTAGCCCCGGCCCCGCTCGCCAATGCAGCACACGGCGGGGCCGGCGCAATCCCGGCGCCGTCCGGTCTCGTCGTGGTGGTGCCCACTTCCCGGAGGCATCCCATGAGACTGTTGATGGGCGCCGCGGCTGTTGTTCTGCTCGCGGCCCCGATTCGTGCCGACGACTGGACCCCGTTCTACGATCCGGCTTTTGAGATCGGCAAAACCTACGAGAAACCGGCCACCGTGGCCTGGCTCGGTGGCGAGAAGTACCTGTTGCTCGTGACCTCCGACACGGCCCGCACGCACACCGTTCACGCCACGGCCAAAGCGGGCGTCATCAAGCCCGAACAGCTCGGCGAGGGGCGAACCGTTAACGCCAAGATCCTTTCGCGCGAGGAAGACAAGTCCGGTCACGGCTATCGGGTAAAGGTGGAAATCCTCGCGGCCAAATGACCGGCGCGGGACTCGTCAGGGCACCGTTTTCGGAAACTGGCTCTGCCCCCTGCGCTCCGAGGGGCCGCCGGAGTAACTTAAACGGCACCGGACCAACGGGAACCTTCACCCCAGGGCCCTTTACCCGGAGCCGCACATGTTGCCTCTGGTGCTCGCTTGCACACTCGGCGCCCCACCAGGCGCGCCCGAGTTCACTGTGACCGGGAGCGCCGCCGGTTCGCCCGCCGGGAAACTCACGGCCCTTTCCCTGACGAGTGGCGCGGAGATCGCAACAGCCGACGGTCCGAAGACGGTGAAGGGGCTGGTTTCGCTCCGGCAACCGCTCGCGCGCCCGCCGCTCCCGGGCGGCGCCCATGTGATTACCGCGTCCGGTGATCGTATCCCTGGTGTTCTGGCGGGCGGCGACGCGAAGCGCCTCCAGGTCCGCCACGCCTCCAGTAGTGACGTGTGGTCGGTCGCGCTCGACACGGTTGCGGTCGTGTGGCTCCGCCCGCCCCCGGCGGACACGCCCGTGGACCCGGCCAAGTACCCGTGGCTCAACGGCGCACCGCCCCGCGACGTGCTCCTCTACCGCAACGGCGACATCGCACGCGGCGCCATCAACGCGGTCACGGGTAACGGCGTGAAATTCACACCGGACGGCGGCACGGCTCACGAAGTTCCGCGCGAGGACCTCGCCGCGATCGGGTTCAACCCGCGGTTCGTGCGCCCGCGCAAACCGAAAGGGCCGTTCGCGAATCTCGTGCTGACCGATGGGACACGGTTCGCGGCCACCGAGGTTGCGGTGAAGGGCGACACGCTCGCCTGTAAAACCGTGTCCGGTGCTGCGGTCGAGGTGCCGCTCAAAAAGCTCGTCGCGCTCGAAGTGCTGCAAGGTCCGGCCACGTACCTGTCCGATCTGAAGCCCGCAAAAGCCGAAACGAGCGGCTTCCTGGGTGCCAGTTGGCCCTGGGCCGCCGACCGCACCGTTCGGGGTCAACCTCTGCGCCTCCTTCAGGGCGACACCGAGAACACGTTTGATAAGGGGCTGGGCACGCACCCGAAAACGGTTCTCACTTACGACCTCGGGGGCAAATACGTGAGGTTCGAGGCGGTCGTCGGTCTCGACGCGGTGACCGGCAAACGCGGGCGTGCGGATGTGCGCATTCGAGTGGACGGAAAAGAAGTTCAGCTCCCGGGGTTGAAGGCACTCGGGGGAGGAAATGCCCTCCCCGTGGTGGTGGATGTTCACCGTGCAAAGGAACTGACGCTCGTGATCGATTTCGGCCCCACCGGTGATGTCCAAGCGGACGTGAACTGGGGCGCGGCGCGACTGATTGCGGCCGAGTGAGGGCCGGCGTTTGGCAACGGGGCCGACAACGCAGGAACCCCGCCGAAAATCGGCGGGGTTCCTGCGTTGTTTGGTCGCAACTCGAAGTGATTACCGGATTACCGCTTCGAGAACTGCGTGCCCCGACGGGCGCCGCGGAGACCATACTTCTTGCGCTCTTTCATGCGGGCGTCGCGGGTGAGGTAGCCCGAGTCGCGGAGCTTCTTCACCATGCCCCCGGCGACATCCGCCGGCGACGGGGCTGCGGGCGCGGTGCCCGGGATCAGCGGGGCGGCGTCGGTCGGGGCCGCCGCGGGGGCAGCCGGAGCCGCCTTCGGCGTGATGGCCTTGGCCTTGGCCTGCTCCTTCTTCTCGTCGCGCAGGGTCTTGATGACGGTCGTGGTGCCGAACAGGCGGGGCTTCTGCTCGTCGGCGGGGCTGAACATGGTCTTCATCGCACGGGCGAGCCCCTGCGACACGGCGCCGGCCTGCCCGGTGATGCCGCCGCCCTTGGCGCTCACGAACACGTCCACGCGGGTCAGTTGGTCCGTGATCTTCAGCGGCCCGAGCACCGCGGCGCGGTCCTTGTCCTCGTGGAAGTACTCTTCGAGCGGCTTCCCGTTGATGAGCACCTGCCCCTTGCCCTCGGTCACCCGAACCCGAGCCACGGCGCTCTTGCGCCGGCCGGTGGCAATGTAGTAGGTGCGGTGAACCTTTGTGGCGGGCTTCGCGGGCTTCTTGTCGGCCATTGTCGGTGAGTCCTTGACGCAGTGTGCAGCGAGGAATGTGTCGTGTGCGGTGGCGCAGCCGGCCTACCGCCCACCACCCTTATTTCAGTTTGAGTTCTTGCGGGTTTTGGGCCTGGTGCGGGTGCTGGTTGCCGGCGTAAATTTTCAGCTTCGAGAGCTGCTTGTACCCGAGCGGTCCGCGCGGCATCATCCGCTTGACGGCGCGGAAGATGATCTCGTCCGGTTTCTTGTCGAGCATCTCTTTGGCCGACGTGATCTTCTGCCCGCCGGCGTAGTGCGAGTAGTCCTGGTAGGACTTCTGGTTCCACTTGTCGCCGGTGAACTGCACCTTTTCTGC
>DASWYH010001346.1:0-2490 GCA_036405095.1 Gemmata sp.
GGAGGAGAGCGTGATGTCGTCAGAAGCGTTCATCAAGTTGGCCATGATCCACCTCATGCTCAACCGACTCGAACCCAAACAGACCGATCCCGAGTTCCAATATCACAAAGCCGCGTGACGACCACTTATGGGACAGTCACTTTCTGGCCGTTGATGTTGCGCTCCTCGGTGGCGTATTTCCCGCCCTCATAGGTGGGCGGGAACACCTTCGGAGACACGGCCTCCAGCTTCAGCGTGAGCCGGAACGCCGCGGCGCTCCCTTCGACGGCGGACTTCAGGTCGGCGTAACTCAGGGTCGGGTCGGTGGGCACGGGCGCACTCCGAAGTTAGAGAATCATCACCACGTCGTTCTTGTCGTAGTCATCGGTCGGGCGGCCGATCGACTCCATGCGCTTCAGCCCCGACTCCGTGAGCGGGATGAATAGCACTTGGTCTTCGTTTAAATCAATAATGTCGTACAGCCGGGAGCGCAAGCGTACAAAGTCGGTGGCACTCACGCGAACCAAAAATACCGAAAGCTGCTTGCGATACCCGAAGTCCTCGCACGTCCGCGCCACCTTGCGCAACCGCTTCGGATGCGAGATGTCGTAACACACCAAATAGCTGTCCATCAGCGCACCGTGAACCCGGTGTAGCTCGGGGTGCCCCCGCGCACGAACGCCGCCAGCATCCGGGCCTGCACCTCCAGCATCCGCGCGTAACTCATCCGGTACCCGTACACCGGGTGCGTCACCAGCGTCGCCTTCCGCTGCTCGTATGCCGCGAAGAACGCCTTGCGCCCATTCTCCGTCAGGTTGCACGCCTCCCGCCAGATGATGAAGTCGTCCGGCGTCAGCGACTCGTTGTTGATGAGCGTCAGCACCACCGAGTCCGCGATCACCGGGCGGAACTCCTCCATCAGGTCCAGCGCCAGCGACGGCTTCCCGTGCCGGCCCACGTGAAAGAACCCCTTGTACGGGTCGAACCCGACGGTACACGCCACCGAGAAGCAGTCCTTCGCCAGCATCGCGTAGGCGAACGACAACAGCGCGTTCACCGGGTCGCGGGGCGGGCGCCGGTTCCGCGTCGTGAAGTCGAACCCCTTCCCGGTCGGCGGCTGCTTCAGGAACCGCCCGAACTCGCCGAAGTACAGCGCCGCCCCCTGCCCCTCGATCCCGAGTACGGAATCCACCGAGGTCTGATCGTCGAGCGCCCCGAGCAGCCCGTAAATGCCCTTCGCGGCGTACTCGTGGCTGCCCCGCGCCTCGACCTCGCCCCGCAGGCTCCGCATGAGCAGCGCCCGCTGGTTGCTCAGCTTCGCCCGCACCACGGCCTTCGCGAGTTCGAGGCGCGCGGCCGGGTCGTCGAACTTGCGGAACTGGGCCTCGCGCAGGGACACGTTTTTCGCCGGCGCCGGCACGAAGCTGCCGATGAACCGCCCGTGCCCGGTCACGTATGACACCGCGATGTCGTTGGCCGCCAGCGTCTCCAGGGCCTGCGTGCTCACCTGCACGTTCCCGCACACCACCACCTGCCGGACCGCGTGCATCGGCACCCGGGTGAGTTCCTTGCCCTCCTTCTTCACCACGAGGTGCTCGCTCCGCTTGCCCACCGAGGTGCCCGGCTCCTGGAGGTACAGCACCGCCCCGTCGTCGGTCATCGGGATGACCTTCTTCAGCTCCGGGACCGGCTCCCCGACCGCGCCCCCGCCCGGGTGCCCGAGCTGGTACAGGGTCTCCTCGGGCAGGCACACCGGCGCCAGTGAGCACCCGAAGCACCGGTGCCGCAGCTCGGGCGGAAGGGGCGGCGGGGGGGCGTCGGACGCCGCCAGTTCGCGGCACCGGGCGACGGCGGCGCGGGTCTTCTGGCGCAGCTCGGGGGTGAACTCCAGCGGCACCCGCTCGCGGCTCCCCACATGGAACTGGAACCCGCGCGGCACCGGCCTGCCGGACGCCTCTTCCAGTAACAGCGCCTGCGCACAGAGCTGCACCGCGTCGTTGTCCCACACGGTCGGTTTGCCGTCGCCGTCGTGCGGGGCGCTCCCGTGCTTGGTTTCCACCGGGTACTGCTCGCCGCCCTTCTCCTCGATCACGTCCAGCACGCCGCTGATCCCCAGCACCTCGCTGGACAGCGCGATCCCGCGACTGGTCACGGTGCCGCGGTCGCTCCGGGCCTTGTTCTTGAGGTCCGGGGCGTCCACCCGGCGGTGGTCGAACAGCCCGCCCTCGACGTGTTCGTTGACCGGCATGACGGCATCGACGTACTGAAGGTAGTAGAGGCGCGGGCAGTACGTCACCTGGTTCAGCGCGCGCACCGGGACCGGGTCCGTGGTAGCAGACATCAGGGGCGCTCCGGGTTCCACACAGGAGGAGCCCGCAGCGGTCACCCGGCGAGCGCCAGAACCGCAAACGCGGTTCCGGAACACGTTCCCATTCGAAAGGAGCAGTTCGACACGAATTCGGGAATCGACGCGCCTCCGGCGGGCACCCGCTCGGATCTTGAGCCCCCCAC
>DASWYH010001347.1:0-8148 GCA_036405095.1 Gemmata sp.
GGACACGCCCGGATCGTTGAGCTTGTAGGTGATGTCCGGCATCAGCACCGCGTAACCGTTCGACGTGTACATCGAACCGACGCCCCACGTTCCCGGCGACTGATAGCGGTGAATGTTTTGCGACAACTTTTCGTAGATGTAGACGATGGTCGGGTACTTCTTCCCCGGTTCGTAGCCGGCCGGGAGGAACAACGCCCCCTGGAGCCGCTTTCCGTTGACCCCCTTATACTCGACGAGTTTCGCGCCTGCGCACCACGCGTAGTCTTTTTGTTGCGGGTTCGTGTCGGTCACCTTCTTGGGGTTCTTGAACGTCGCATCTGACACGTAGTAATCGGGGCTGTCGGTTGCCGTTTGGCGGCTGAACGCGAAGGTGTCGGCGTTGCGCGCTTTGCTCGGGAGCCCGTAGCCGCAATCGGCCCAGAGCAGCACGTTCACCCCGGCTTTCGATGGGTCGATGCGGCCCAGTCCCTCTTTCTTCGTCCACTCGCCGTAGAGGGTCGTGTAGACCGGCTGCGTGAGGTCCACGCCGGGCTTGAATTCGGGCTCGAACTGGTTCACCCCACGGTAGCGAATGCCGTCCTTCTTACCGTTGACGGTGAGGTTCGTGCCTCCCGTGCCGTCGATGCTGACGCGCCAGATGTCCCACCCGTCGGAGAGCAGAACGAACTTCCCGTCCCGGCTCCAACCGAACGACGGGGTCGCCGGTTTATCAAAGTTGTGGTCGTCTTCGCTGTCCACGAACGAGGCGCCCACCTTCTCGGTCACGTTTACGCTCTTGGCCGTGGCGAAGTCGAGAACGTAGTAGTGGCCGTCCTTGTAGTAAACCGCGTGTGTTCCGGTCGGGGAGGGGCTCACGCTCGCCGCGCCGAAGAAGAGACTGGTGAGCTTCTCGACGGCCTTCGTTTTCTTGCCGGCCTTCGGATCGATCACGTACACGTCGGTGAACAGCTTCCCGGTCAGGTAGCTCATGTACTCGTAGGGCTTCGAGTCGCGGCCGATTGCGAACTTCTGTTTCGGGGACAGGGTGACCTGCTTCATCGTCTCGTCGGAGAGCCGGACGAACTTCTTCTCTTTCGTCCAGTAAACGGCGCTGTAACGCACCACGCGGTCACTGCCGGCCTGCTTTTCCTGCATGGGTTGCAAGCGCTCGTCTTTCCAGTGCCACACCACGAGGTCCGGCTTGGGGCCAGACGAACCGGCGCTGGGGGAGAAGTTCTTGCCCTTCTTGCTGTCGTCTTTCGGATCGGCCTTCAGCTCTTTCGGCGGTGGGGCCGTTTCGGGTTTCTTCTTGCGGTCCGCGATCGAGAACGTGAAGCCGTCGAGCGCGTCGGTCCACGCGGCTCCGCCGCTGATGACCATGTCGGCCGGGAAGCTCTTGTCGGCCTTCGGATCGTACACGGTTTTCGTGGGTTTCGGCCCGAGGTCGGTGAAGCCGATGATCGTGAGCGGTTTCACGTCGGAACCCGCTTCTTCGGTCTGCTTGGTCACCACAAGCGCGGTCGTGTCTTCGTTCCACGACAGCGACTTGTAGCGCGCCTTGCCGGATTCGATTTGATGCACGAGACCGGTTTTCATCTCCCGGAGGTGAACCCCGTTCCCGAGTTGCCCGCTCGCGTCGATGACGGTGACGAGCCATTCGCCCGTCTTGTTGAACTCGAACTCGGCGACGTTGCCCAACACGAGATCGGTGCCGGTCGCGAGTTCGCGCAGAACGAGGTCCGAGCCACTGGAGACCGCCGGGCCGCTCGGTGCCGGCGCGGCGGGGTCGGTCACTTTGCGGTACGCAATGTGGGTCGCGGCCTCACCGTTGAACCGTACCGACGCCGCGCCCTCGATCTCGGTTTGTTCCCCGTTTGTGAGGTTCACGAGAACAACTTTGGCCTTCCCGCGCGAGCCGGGCGCGGTGCCACCTTTCGCGGACGGCGTGTAGGTGAACGCGAACCACTCGCTGTCGAGCGAGAATGCCGTGGTGCCGAATCCGGACCCGCCGGGGAACTTGGTTTCCTTGCCGTCCGCGAGGTTGCGGAGGAACAAGTCGGCTTCGCCTTCCGCCGTCCCGACCCGGTGGGCGAACCACTTCCCGTCCGGCGACAGCGTGACACCCCGGGTCGTGCGCCAAACGTCCGCGTCTGCGAGTGTGAGCGCTTTCTTCGCCGGGGGCGCCCCTTTTTTCTTCGCCAACTCGTCGAGGCGCTTTTGGAGCGCTTCGATTTGCTTCTGGACCTCGGCGATTTCCTGTTCGCGGGTCTTGGTGGTGTCCTGGGCTCGCAAGGTCAGTGCGAACCCGGTGAGGAGCACGAGTGCCGCGCACCCGCGATACGATCCGACGAAACGGCGCAACACGCTGACCTCCGCGCGGGATAGAGGGCCGCGCACTGTGAACATGTGAGACCGCACGCCGGCGAATTGCCGCGCGCGGGAGATGGTCCGTCATCCGGGCGGCCGGGACGAAGAGCCGCGGAACAATTTGCCTAATTTACCAGGGCTACCTTTCTGCGTCGAGCGGCGAACCTTCGGTTCCGGTTAGGGCCGGCGGCCGGGCCGTGGTAATCCGTAAATTGTGCGTAATGCTCTCATCACCGATCGCTTCCTCACTGGCACAGGGGGCATAGCCTCCGCGACCACCGAGACGTAACCATGTCCGCGCCTCCCATTTCGGACCGTTACCACGCGCTCGACAGCCTCCGCGGGTTCGCGATGTTCCTCGGGATCGCGCTGCATGGCGCGATCTCGTTCATGGAGCATCCGCCCGCGTTCTGGCCGGTGCGCGACGCCGATTCGGTCCCCGTCGCCGACGTGTTCCTGATCGGGACCCACGACTTCCGGATGCAACTGTTTTTCCTGCTCGCGGGGTTCTTCGGGTGCCTGCTTTACCAGCGATACGGGCTCGGCGGGTTCCTGAAGCACCGCGCCAGGCGCGTCTTGATCCCGTTCGCTCTGGCGCTTCTATTCATCGCCCCGACGGTGCAAGCGGCGGGACTGTATGCCGAGATCGCGAACGTCCGTGCCGAATCCGTTCGGGGTAAGCCATCGCCGGCCCGCGGGGTGGCTGCGAATCTCGTTGCCGCGAACCCGGATGCGAGCGCCGCGCGCCTCGTGTGGGACCGGGCTATCGCGGGAGCGATGTTCGAGCGGTTCCCGTTCCTGCACCTCTGGTTCCTGTACTATTTGCTCCTCTTCGTGGTCGCGGTTCTCCTCCTGGCTCCGGTATTGGGTCGGCTCACCGGGACGCGCCTTCTGGTGAAGGTGGACCGCGCGTTTCGGTGGGTGATCCAAGGACCTGGGCGCGTGCTGATCCCGGCGCTGCTCACGTTCCCGCTGATGCTGCCGATGAAGTGGGTCGTGGACACCCCGGAGCGCTGGAACCCGCAGTGGCACATCGTCGGGTATTATTTTGCGTTTTTCGGCTTCGGTTGGATGCTGTTCCGCCACCGTGATCTGGTCGGCACGTTCGGCCGCCGCTGCTGGTTGCACCTGGCGCTTGCGAACATGGTTCTGCTGCCCGCGCTGGTGGGACTCATCGTCACGGGCTATAGCGCGGAGCAGGCCGGGCACCCGGCGCCCCCGGGGATGAAACTGGGTGCCTACGCGGTGTCCGTGCTCTACACGTGGTTGATGATTACCGGGCTGTGGGGCGCGTTTCTCCGGCTCTTTACACGCCCGTCGGCCTGGGTGCGATACCTCGCCGACTCTGCATACTGGTGCTACCTCGCGAGCATCACGCCGATTTTCATTTTCCAGTTCGTCGTGAGGGACTGGCCGCTGCCGGCGGTGCTCAAGTTCGTGCTGGTGACCGTTGCGACGATGGCCTTGTTGCTCCTGAGCTATGAGTGGGGGGTGCGGTACACGTTTATCGGCGCGGTCCTGAACGGTCGGAAGCACCGGACGCGCGCACCCCACGACCCCGCGCCCGCGCCGCCGGAACCCGCGATGGCAAACGCGCGCGGGTGAGACGAAAGTGGCCTGTAGCCCTCCTGTCTGCCGTCTCAGGGCGCGGGGTTCTTATGGTGATCGTGGCACACAATGACGAACTGACCGGTCCGGCGACACCCGAGGCCGACCGGATTGTGGCAGAGGTACTCGCCGGCGACACCCCGGCGTTCGCGGGCCTCGTGCGCCTTTATCAGGAGAGCGTTTGGCGCATTGCGGCAGCCATGCTTCGGGACCGCGACGCGACCGAGAACCTCGTCCAGCAAGTGTTCGTGGACGCGTACTTTCACCTCGACCAGTACGCCCCGGGAACGGACTTCGGCGCGTGGATTCGCACCGTGGCCCGGAACCGGCTCCGGAAGGAACTCCGCACCTCGGGCCGCGAGGACCGGCGCCTCGCGGTGTACCGGGAACGGCTGGCCGAGCGGCTCCGGGCCGAAGCCGGCGCGCCGCGCGACGACTCCGATGAGTACGTCGCGGCCCTTCGTGGGTGCCGACAGGCGCTTTCGCCGCGCGAGGCCGCGCTGCTGAAATTAAGGTACGAGCGCGGGCTGTCGTTCGAGGCCATCGCCACGAAACAGGGACAAACGCCCGACGCCGTCCAGCGCATGATTTCGCGCATCCGGTTCCGCCTCCGGGACTGCATCCAGAACAAGCTGAACGACACATGACCCGCGTTGCTGAACTCACCCTGAAGCTCCTTGACGAGACCCTCAACGAGAGCGAGGGTGCGGAACTCGACGCGCTCACCGCGGCCGACCCGCCGGCGGAAGTCGAACACCTGCAACTGCTCGAACTGGAAGCCGAGCTGCGCGGGCTGCTGACGGGCCTCGACCTTGTTGATGCGACGCTCGCGAAGGTGCAGGGGGCGCAAGCCGAACGCACGGCGGATGCGGTCCTCTCGGCGATTCGTACCGGCGCGCCGCCCGTGTGGGCCGCTCGCTCCGAGGGGCCACCGCCCCGCCCGAACCGGCCCAGGGTCGTGTGGGCCGCGGTCGGCGCGTGCGCGGCGGCGGTCCTCGTTGCCGTGTGGCTCGGGGCGAAGCCCGGCGCGGTTTTGCCGCCCCCGGATGACGGCGCGGTTGAGCCGGCCCAGGCGTTCGCCAGGCTCGCACGCAAGACCGGCTTCGTTGAGGTGCTGAACCCGTCGGGCGATGTGTTCCCCGTAGACGAGGGGAGCGACCTGCCGCCGGGTTTCACGGTCCGTACGGGTGACGATAGCCTCGCGGTGGTCCACCTGCTCGCCGATGACTCCCGGTTCGAGATCGAATCGGAAACCGTGGTCCGGTTCCGCGACAGCGCCCCCGAGAACGCGAACAAGCCGCAACTGTTTCTGGCCGCCGGGCAGCTCACGGCGAACATCCCACCGCGCTCCGGCGACCGCCCGCTCGTGGTCGGTACGCCCGTCACGGACGTGTTCGCACACAGCGGGCAGTTCGTGGTGTCGTCGGCCGGTCCCGATACGGCCCGTGTGGACATCTGGCGCGGAAAGGTGGAACTCGTGCGGACCTCGGTGCCCAAGCCGGTCCCGGTGGGCGTCGGGTTCGCGCTCGTTACGGCCGGGTTCGATCCGGTCCACATCGAGCGCTCCCAAACCGTGGACCGCGTCCCGCTCCGCACGCTGGTTTCCCCCGGCGCGCGCGATGCGGTGTTCTCACGCGACGGCTCGGAAATCTGGATCGGCAACGCCCGCGCGTTCACCCGCTGGGGCACGAACGGGGCTCGCGAATTGAGCTTTTACGCACGCAAGGCCGAGGGCGTCGCAGCGTTTACGCGCGACAAACGGTTCTTGGTCACCTTCCGCGGTGACGCGGACGCGCGTGTACTGCTCCGCACGCTGCCCGATGGGGGCGAACACGCGGCCCTCAACGTGCGCCTCGCCGCCAACCGGTTCTGGACCGTCGCTCCGGATGCGTCATGGGTGGCGGCCGTTGAGGCGAAACCGTTCAAGCGGGTCCGGGTTCTCGACACGGCGACAGGCGAGGACCGGTTCCAAACCGACCTCGAAGAGAGCGCCGGGTGCGTCACGGCCAGCGCGGACGGGCGCGCCCTGGCGGTCGGGCTGAACGCGCTGGGCCGGGGGGCCAACAACAAGGTGCTCCTGTTCGATGCGGCCACCGGGGCGCGGCTGGCCGCACTCCCGACGCAGCGCAAAGCGCTCACCGCGATGGCGTTTTCGGACGACGGGCGGTTGCTCGCGGTCGGGTTCAACGGGGCGGTGCAAGTGTGGGACGTGCGCACGCGCGAGTTGCTCCGCACCATTACGGGTTTTGAGCGGGCGCTGAGTTGCCTGACCTTCTCCCCGGACGCGCACAACGTCGCGGCGGGCGCTCACGACGGCACCGTGTGGGTGTGGGACGCGACCAGCGGCAAGCAGACCCAACTCATCGAATCGGGCGCGCGCGGGGTGCGCTCGGTTGCCTTTTCCCCGGACGGCAAAGAACTCGTCACGGTCACGACCGGCGCCCCGGTCGCGGTGTGGCCTGTCAAGCCCGCGCCCCATCGGACAACCGATCTCCAGTAGCCCCGCGCCCGGGGTGGGCGTAGTTAGAGTCTGTTCGCTCTCACTCTCACCCCACACGGCCTTATGAAGCCTCTTTCCTTTCTCGCGGCGCTGTTGTGCGGGCTGACCGGCACGCGCGTGGCTTCGGCCGCAGAACCGGCCAACGTCTTCGCACAAGACAATCTCGTTGCGTGGTGCATCGTGCCGTTCGACGCGAGGAAGCGCGGACCGGCCGAGCGCGTGGAGATGCTTCAGAAGCTCGGGTTCAAGAAATACGCCTATGACTGGCGCGCCGAACACCTCCCGACCTTTGATGAAGAGGTCGGGTTGCTGAAGAAAGCGAACATCGAGTTGACGGCCGTGTGGTTCCCGGCGAACCTCGGCGCTGACGCGCAGAAGCTGCTCGGCGTGTTGAAGAAACACGATGTGAAGACGCAGTTGTGGATCACGATGGGCGAGCCGGCGGGGGCGGATCAGGCTGGGAAGGTCGAAGCCGCCGCGAAGGCGATCAAGCCCATTGCCGAAGCCGCCGGGAAGCAGGGGTGTGGGGTCGCACTGTACAACCATGGCGGGTGGTTCGGTGAGCCGGAAAATCAGATCGCGATCATCGAATTGCTGAAGCTCAAGAACGTCGGGATCGTGTACAACCTGCACCACGGGCATGACCATTTCGACCGGTTCCCCAAGCTCCTGGAACGGATGAAGCCGCACCTGCTCGCGCTGAACCTCAACGGCAGCACAAAGGGCGGCGACAAGGCGGGCAAGAAGATCCTCCCTCTCGGCGCCGGCGAACTCGACTTACCGTTTCTGACGGATATCGCGAAGAGCGGATATCGCGGCCCGATCGGCATTCTCGGCCACACCCAGGACGACGCGGCCGAGCGCCTCGCGGACAACCTCGACGGGTTGAAGTGGCTGTTACCTCAACTCAAGGGCCAGGAGCCGGGGCCGAAGCCGAAATACCGAACGTCGAAGTGAGGGTCCGGGCGGGGCTCACGCAAAGGAGCAACGCAGACAGCAGAAGTCGAAGTGTGCGAAAGAGCGATTCTCTTGTTATTCGTGCTTTTCTTTGCGCTTTGGCGTGGCGTGAACTTCGCCTCTTTACTTTTTCTCGGCCTCGGTGACGGGTCGAAGGGCCATTTGCTGCGCATCCAGACCGCCGTCCACGTTGAAAACGCTACCCGTGCTATAGCTCGCGCGGTCCGATGCCAGGAACACGTACCACCATGCCACGTCTTCGACGGTCGCTATGCGCCGGACCGGAATTTGCGAGATGATCGCCTCGCGCTCAGCGGGTGACGATTGCAACCCGAAGTCGGTGAGCGGGGTCTCGACCAACCCCGGGGCAACCGCCGCGGTGGTGAACCCGTGCGGCGCGAGTTCCACGGCGAGCTGTCGGGTGAGTGCGTTGACCGCGCCCTTGCTCGCGTCGTAGAGCGTGTGCAGCGGTTCGGACCGCGTTGCGTTCAGTGACGTGCTGAAAAGGATGCGGCCCCCGCGCTTCGCGGCCTGTGCGCGCCGGACCACCTCGCGGGTGATGGCAACCGGGATCCACACGTTCAGCCGGAAAATGAAGTCGAAATGGTCACGTGTGAGCTGCGTGAGGGGCGGCTCCTTGTAGGTTCCCAGGTTGTTGACGAGGACGTCGATCCCGGCGAAGGCGGCCCACGCCTCCGCGACCAACCTCTCGGGCTCGCCCTCGGAAAGTAGGTCCG
>DASWYH010001348.1:0-2486 GCA_036405095.1 Gemmata sp.
TGTGCAAGCACGAACCGGAGCGCTGGGCGGCAGGACCGAGCCACGCGCCGCGCGCCACCATACAAACGGGCACGCTGGCGCCCGTTTGCCGGGTCCGGAGATCGACTACGAGGGAGCCACTCCGTTGGCTCCAAATGTCCATCGCGTCGGACCGGTCGTCAGCGACTACGACCCGGCCGGGCGTATCGGCTTCGAGCCGAGGTGGTTACCCCCGGGACCGTGGCCGTCCTGCCTACCCACTGTCCCCACGAACTGGTGGTGGGGAGGCGCGCTGCGCCCAGGCGGGCAAATGTCACATGGCCCCGGGGTCACCCGAGACGGCGCAAGGCGGCTCGGGCCGCGAAGTACCCACACATCCCGTGAACCCCGCCCCCCGGCGGGGCCGAGGACGAGCAGACGTAAAGGCCCCTGAGGGGCGTGGTGTAGGGGTCCAAGCGCGCGACCGGGCGCGTGAAAAGTTGCCACCAATCCACCACCCCGCCGCCGATGTCCCCGCCGATGTAGTTCGGGTTATGGGCTTCCATTGCGCCCGTGTTCATGGTGTGCCGCGCCAGAATCCGGTCCCGGAACCCCGGCGCGAACCGCTCGACCTGTGCCTCAATGGGAGCCGTCATATCGACCGCCGAGCCGTGCGGAACGTGACAGTAGCCCCAAGCCACGTGCTTCCCTTCGGGCGCGCGGGTCGGGTCGAACGGCGTGGGCTGTGCGAGCAGCACGAACGGCCGCTCCGTGTGTTCGCCGCGCCACGGGGCGCGTTCCGCCGCCGCCACCTCTTCGAGGGTGCCGCCGACGTGGACCGTGCCCGCCCGGCGGCACTCCGGGGCCCGCCAGGGGATCGGGCCGGACAGCGCCCAATCCACCTTGAACACCCCCGGACCGTACCGGAACCGCTCCAGTGCCCGGCGGTAACGCCCCGGGAGCTTGTGCCCCGCGAGCGCGAGCACCTGACGCGGTGTGACATCGAGCAGGATCGCTTTTGCGTCCGGGAACTCGTCAACGGATTTCACCGGGCGCCCGGTCTCGATCCGCCCGCCGAGTGAGCGCAGGTGGGACGCCAGGGCGTCCGCGATCTTCTGCGCGCCGCCCTTCGGGAACGGCCACCCGGCTGCGTGCCCGGCCAACCCGAGCATCAGCGCGACGGCGCCGCCGGGGGACTGTTCGAGCGGGAGCACCGCGTGGGCCGCCAGGCCGGCGATGATCGCCCTCGGGCCGTCGGTGCGGAACCACGCTTCCGCGAGCCCCTTGCCCGAGTGCAGCGCCCGGAGCCCGAACCGCATTCCGAGGAGCGGGTGCCGGGGGATGCGGAACGGCCCCAGGAGGTCGCCGAACAGCGCCGCCGCACCGGCCGCGAGCGGCCCCATGAGTTTGCGGTACGCGCGGGCGTCCTCGCCGAACCCCTCGGCGGTTGCTTCGACGGACCGCTCCAGAGCGGCGGCCCTTCCGTCGTCAAGCGGGTGGGCGAACGGCGTTTCCGGGTGAACCCACTCCAGCCCGTGTTCGTGAAGGGGCAGCGTTCGAAGAAAGGGCGACGCGACCGCCATCGGGTGCACCGCGGAGCAGATGTCGTGAACGAACCCCGGGAGCGTGAGTTCGGCGGAGCGGGTGCCGCCGCCGATCGTCGCCGCGCCCTCCGCGACGAGCACCGAGTGTCCCTGTTGCGCGAGCGCAATGGCGGCGGCCAACCCGTTCGGTCCGGACCCGACCACTACGCACTCGGGGTTCGACATGTTCGGTCTCGTGGGTCCGGGCGCACGGCCGTTGATCTGCAACTCCGGGGCCACCTGCAATCTACCGTTCGGTGCGGTCTGAAGCGATGGGGATTGTTTTCCGGGCCACTGGCCCTGTGGCGCCCGAGCCGGTCACCGGTGGGGAGAGTCGGGCCGGGCTCAATGGGTCGACGCTCGTTGTGCTCGAAGTTTTATCACACAGGGCGAATTTCAAAACGGTCCAATAATGCTCTCGCCCGAAATAGAGACTACGGTAATCCAGTTGCTTGGTGGCCGCCGCACGCATCACCCGCTTGTGAGGGCAGAGGCGCCCGGTGCTCGGGACCCTCTGGGGCGCTCGGCGCGCCGCCCCTCGCATCAGTAATCCACGATCACGCCGAGCACCAACCCGTGAGCCACGAAGTCACTGGTTCGGAACACGGTCACGGGTCGCGTCGCAGCGCGGGCCGCGTTGAACGTCGGGTCAATCGGCACCTGCGAGAAACTCACCGTCTGGTCGATCGAGTTCCCCGGGCGCAGCACGTTGGACCAGAACAGGAAGTTGTAGCCCACCCGCAGCGACAGGTTCTTACTCATCTGGAACCCGAGTTCGATCCCGGTCTCGGCGAGCAGCGAGAAGTCCGTGTTGGTGTCCCGGCCGATGTTGGTCGGGAGCGCCCGGACCCCGCCAACCGCGGTGCGGGTGGTACCGAACCCGGTCACCGTGGTGCCCCCGTCCGCGCGGAGCGTCTGGAGGTTGGCCCCGGCCCCGCCCTTGCC
>DASWYH010001349.1:0-3820 GCA_036405095.1 Gemmata sp.
CGAACGCGCGGTCGTTCGTGGTGCCCGAAGCGCCGCGGTACGGTGAGCCGCCGGGGCCGTAACCGCCGCCGTCCTGGTACGCCTGCCACAGCGCCGGCCAGCCCCACGGCGACATCGAGCCGAAGGATTCGGACAGCCGGCGCATCAGCTCTTGCGGAACCGCCGGCGTGGAAGTGGGAGCGCCCGACGCTGGGGGCAGCGCGGGCGCGTCTTCGCAGTGCAGGGTGATGGCGCCGGGGTACATACCCGGCCGATGTCACCTGTCGAGATTTTGTGTCCGGTGTACCGGAGTTGGAACGCTTAAGCCAGTACTTCCAGGCTACAAATTTCCGACCCGCAATAAAGGAGCTTGCCCGTGCGTGTTCTGATACTTATAGCGGCACTGGCTATGGTGGCCGCTAATCCGAACGACGAGAAGGCCATTGCAGAGATCAAAGATGAAGTTCTAATTCTTAAGAAAGACAAAGTAAACGGCAGCAGGCGCGATTCCCTGATCGCCACGGTCGGCCTTATCGCGGCAGCTGCGAGCATCACCGCATGCCTGATGAACCGGCTGTCGCGAACCGGGACCGTCGCGCGAGACAATGTCAAATTGATGCACGAATTGCAGTCGAAAATTCAAGACAAAAATACAGACTCAGACGTGCGCGAACTCAACAAGACACGGGTTACGTGCCTCGCATCGCAGAACGATACGCTCCTGCGCCGTTATGCCTCAATTCAACTTATCCTTGGGTTTTTATGCGCCGCGATTATTACTCAGGCGGTGTTTGTTGCAATTGCATTGTATAATATTCCCGATATCAACCCCTCACTCGCGATCGTCGGGCTATTGCTGATTTTCCTGGGCGCAGTTTTTGCGGTCTTAGAGTGGCTCCATTCGGTCGATGCCCTCGCGCACGAGGTGAAATACGGGGAGTGGCTTACGTGCTCAAGAACAGAGCCCGCGCCAAATGCCGAGAGGCGCGCCCTCCTCAGTATCATGTGGAAAGAAATCACTTGGCTCCTATCGCGATGTTGGCATCCCATTTTTGGCGCCAGGTCTAAATAAGTGTGCCTTTCAGGGTGCAAAACGGTCGCGTTCCTACCTCGGCCGATGTCACGTGCCAAAGAACAGTTGCTCCGCCCTCAGCACCCCCGTGGCCGCGGCGTCGGGGCCGTCGTCGTGCGCCCCGTTGGGCACGTCCCGCATCTGCTCGACCAGCATGCGCCCGCCGACCGTGTTCCGCACGCGGATCTGGCGCCGCTGGAGGTACACGGTCAGCGCCCGCATCCGGGTGATCTTCGCGTCCCCGTGGTTGACCTCGCTGATGAGCGGGCGGTAACTGGTCGGAGGGCGTTCGGCCAACAGCCGGTGCATCTCCGGAATCATCAGCCCCATCGTGTTGTTGCTCTCGGCGACCAGCTCGCGGGGCTTCCAGTTTGCCGCCAGGTCGAGCGCCCGCCCGCACCAACCCGGTTCACGGCGGAAGTCGGCATCGAGCCAAAACGTGCCGTCGCGCGAGAGCCCGAGCATGACGTGCGCCTGGTAGTCGCTCGACTTCTGGTTCACACCCTTTGACGGGTCGAGGGTCTGTAGCCGGAACGCCATCTCCTCGGGCCAGTCGTCGAACCAGAACCCGTTCCAGTCGAACAGCTCCGCGCCCCACTCGGCGCCCTCCGGACTGCCGGGTACGCCCTGGTACTCCGTCTCGAACGCGCTGTGCCCGATCGTGGCACGCAACAGCATCAGGTCCACGAGCGGCCACCGCTCCGACCAGTAGGTGACGGCCCCGCGGTCCATCTCGGCTTTGTGCCATGCGTAGAACGCGCGCGCCGTCGCTTCCCGCATGCGGTCCGTGAGGTTCGTTGCGAGGCGCCCGAACTCTTCCCACAGGTCCATGCGCGCGGGCCAACTGTGGACCGCGCGGAACGTGTGTCCGGACCACCCCGGGAGCGCGCCGAGGCGCACCGCGACGGCCTCCCGGTGGATCGCGCTCCCCACCCCGAGGAAGTTCGTTCTCTCGTCGCCGGCGGGGATCACCTCACGCATCGCCCACGCCCAATCCCGCTGCCGCTTCACGGGGCTGGTCATGTCCTCGTTGCTCTGGATGTCGTCGAACACGATCAGGCTCGGGCGGTCGCTGCGGTTGCGCCGGCCCCGCACCTTCTTCCCGGTCCCGAGGGCCTCGATCAGCACGCCGTTGTTGAGACGTATTCGGCTCTCGTTCCACTCCGGGCCTTCCCCGCTCGCGTCCGGGTACACCTCGCGAATCGTCTCGTTCTCCTCCAGCTCCTTCTTGATGTGACCCAGGAGCAAGTTCGCCTGGTCGCTGCTGTCGCTCAACACGAGCGTGTACGGCTCCCACGCTTCCAGGGCCGCGCGTAACGGGTACGCGAGCGTGACCCATGTGCTTTTCGCGCCACCACGGGGCGCGATGTAATTCAATCGCGAACCGCGGCGCGTGTGCAGCCGGTGCAACTGCTCGTCGAACTGGTGGTGAAAGTCCGCGGGCGGGAACCGCCCGAAGTAGCTCGGCAGGAACCGCGCGTTCCATGTGGCGGGGCGGAGGGTGCCCGCGTCCCAGCGCTCCAGGTCCGCGCTCAGGTCGGGCGCGTGATCCTGAAGGAGGTCCAGCAGCGCGAGCCGGGCCGCCTCGTCGCGCGGGTCCGCCGCCACGGCCTTGAGCATCGCGCCGAGGTCAAGAACCGCGGGCCGCGCGGAAGAGGTCAAGGAGGGCACGCTTCTGATCCTCACTGAGGTTGGTCAGGTCGATCTTCGGCCGGTCCGGGTGCGGTGCGGCCTCCTTCAGCAAGCCGAAGTGCTCGGTGAACAGCTTCAGCGCCTGAACCTTGTCCCAGCGCTTCACCTTCGTGGTGCGGACCACCTTCACCTTGACCTTCGACCGCTTCAGGGCGCCACCGTGCCCCTGCGGTTCGCGCGACTCTTCGGCGTCGGCATCGGGCACGAGCTCCTCTTCGATCTCGACACCGGCGATCGTCGCGTCGGTCGCCTCGTCCCACTCCGACGGGCTCTTGAGGGTGCCGTCGGGCCGGCGGATCTGGCTCCCGCGCTGGAACGCGATGAACCCCAGCTCGCGCAGCACGCGCTCAGGGGTGATGCCCTCATTCGCGGCCACCTGTTGGAACAGTTCGGACACCCGAACCTGAACCATAACATTCGATAACAGCCGGCTCGCAGACGGCTGCACCGATGTCGGCTTCGCCTTCGGATACGCGCGCCGGTACGCCTCCGTCGCGTTGAACTTGCACGCGATGAGTTCCTTGCAGAACAGCTCCTGTTGCGCCGTCAGCGCCATCTCACACCGCCCTCAACTCTTGCAGGAACGCGAGTCCCTGCTCCTCGGTGAGCCCGTACCGCGCGGCCACCCCCGGCAGCCGCTCCCGCTCGGCCCGGCTCACCAGCGGAGCCACGCGCGGTACGGGCGGGGCCACCAGCTCCTTGAGGGCCGCGGTGCTCAGCCGCTCGCGCACCGCACGCCGGAGCAGCGCCAGCGCCGCGCTCACGTCGAGCCGACACACCACCCGGTGATGGCTCCATGTCACCTGTGGGATTCGAATCCCAGACGGGAACCGGGCACTCACGCGGTGAGCCTTGCGGCTCGTCTCGCTCGCGTACCCGAGCGCCCCGAGCTGGTCCCAGGCATCCGCACCGAACCGGTCCACCCCGTACACCACCAGGTCCCCGAGCAGCCACAGCGACCGCTCGCGCTGCGCGTCGAGCTGCCCGACCGCCACGGCCCACGTGAGCAGGTCCGGTTCCGATTCAACCGCAAGCTCGATACCGACGAGGCGGCACCGCACGTCGCCGATGTCGAGC
>DASWYH010001350.1:0-9850 GCA_036405095.1 Gemmata sp.
GGGTCCGCACGGCTGCGCCCGTGGCCCGCGAAATTCAACAGAGGAGTGACGTCGCGGTGTCACTCCCAATAATCGGCCCACCGCGTGCCGAACGTGCGCTTCAGGCGTTCAAGGTACGCATAGGTCTTCACCTTTACCATCCACACGTCTCTCCCGCCTTGCCCGCCCTTGCACACGGCCCCTTCCGCAACGTCGTATTTGCCCTCGCGTACCGCTTCGAGAAACGCACCGGTCAGCTTGCCCTCGTAAACGATCCGCGGGGTCGGAAGGTGCCCGAAATCGGTCACGAACTGCTTGGGCGCGATGAACCCGTAACCGTCCGCCCACACGTCGAACAGGAGCGTCCGTTTGGGGTCGTCGGGTTTGTGCGCACCCGCGAACGAGTTCGGCCCCAGGAACTCCGTAAACGCTTTGACGGTGGTAAACGCGGTGTAGCCCGGATGTTCGCACAGAATCGCGTTGAGTGGTTCCGCGAGGGTCGCAACGAACGCCGCCGCGGCGTCTTCCAAACCCGGGTGCGCTGCGTTGAACTGCGCGATCCCTTCGGGGGTGAGGTTGAACTCGTCACGGCGCGTGCCGAATGCGTGCCAACCGAAGTCACGCTCCCAGCACCAGTGGAGGTTGGTGCCGTCGAGTTTCTCGAACGCGACACAGCGCCCGTTCGGGACCGCGGCGCTGCCGGGGATCTTCGGGTAATGGAGCATGGTGTCAGAACGGACACGCGGATCGGCTATGGGTTCGGCTCACCCGGGGCGCGCAATCCGGAGGCCGAAAGAGCCGACCCCCGCGACTTTGTCGCGGGGGGTCGGAGTTGACCGGCGTCTACTTCTCGACCTGGGGTGCGGAAGGCTCACGGCACCGCCGGGCCGATTCGGTCGAGCCGGCTAACGGAACCATGACTTGCAGGGTTGGCCCAGACCGTTAGCCGGCTCGACCGAATCGGCCCGATAGCGGTGCTGGAACAGCCTTCCCCACGTCGCATAGCATGGAAAACGCTCAGCCGACGCAACATCGGCCTGCTGCAATGCAGCGAGCTAAACGCTCCTCAACTTTTCGCTGTTGTACCCGAAGCGACCGCCAGCGCCCATGTCGGAAAGTACGCGCGGTACAAATCGTAATCGAGCATCGCGGTTCCGAAGAACACCCCGTTCACGGCCTCGCGCGGGTACGCCCCATCGGGGCCCTGGCACGAGGCGAGCCACACCGCGCCCTTTTGCACCGCCGGGTGGGCGGCCCCAACCACTTCGCAGAGCGCAATCAGCGCCCAACTCGTCATCGTGACCTGAGAGTACCGGTGTTCGACGTATTCCTGCTTCAAGCAACCGGAGAAGTGTTCGCCCCAACCGCCGTCCGGTTTCTGGTGCTCGATCAGCCAACGCGCGGCGCGCTGAAGCGCCGGATGGGTCGGCGCGTACCCGGCCGCGCGCAACCCCCGAACCGCGTGAAACGTGCCGTAGGTGAGGTACACCCCCCACGCGCCCGGGAACGCGCCGTCGGGCCGCTGGCGCCGCAGCAGGAACCGCGCGCCACGGTTCACCGCACAGGCGATACGCCCCGGCGCGTGATGCGGAACCGCCGTTCGGAACCGGCCGAGCGCCACGAGACACGAGCCGGTACACTCGATGTACGACTGGTCCGTCATGCACCGGGTGAACATCTCCGACGGGTTCAACCGTTCGAGCCAGCGCGGGCTCCGCGCCCGCTCGTAGGAGCCGAACCCGCCGTCGCGGTTCTGCCGCGAGAGCATGAAGTCGGCTGCGCGCGCCAATCGCGCATCCGGGATGCGGTCCGTGGGGGCCAGTCCGAGCGCGTGCGCGCTGAGAACAGCCGAGAGAGCTTCCGCGGTGCAATCACTGACGGGCCAGGCGTGCGCGGCGTCGCCGAGGCACCACCCCCCGCGCGCGGTGTCCGGAAACGCCGGGTCGCGCCCCGTCACCGAATCCGCCATTTGGTGCGCGGCCAGGAACCTGTAGCCCGCATGTATCGCATCGCGGCGCGCGGGCTCCGCATCGGGATTCGCGAGCAGCGCTTCGAGCGCGAACCCGGTGTCCCAGACGCGCGTGCGCCCGCCGGAATAGCGCAGCCCGCGCGCGCGGTCGTCGAAGCGGTAAAACTCGAACCCGTCCACGCACTTCGCGATGAGGTCGCGCGGTGCCCCGCGGGCGAAGAGGGCGAGCGCGTTGAGCGTGCCGTTCACCGGCGAGAGCGTGAGGTGCCCGTTCAACTCCAGATCGCGCGAAATGAGGTCCGCGCAACGGTCCAGTGCGGCCCGGCGGAGCTTCGGAACTGGAGCGCGGTCGTACCAGCCCATCACGCGCTCCGCGGTCCTCACCAGGAAGTTCGGCGGCTCGAACGCATCGCTCGCGGCGAGATGATACCGGTGCGCACGAAACGACTTCGGCATCCCCTGCGCACCGTGCAGTTCCCGTTCGAGCTGGGCGCGGAGCGGGCCGAGGTCGAATACGACGTGCCCGCCCTGGAGCAGCGACATCGCGAGGTACACATACCGCGTGTGGCAGTAGAACCGGATCGGGTGAACCGGGACAATTTTGGGCAGGAGCGTGAGTTCCGGGAGCAGCGGGCGCAAACCGTCGCGCCCGTACAAGCCGAGGAGCGCGAGCCAGAACTTGCCCCATGTGGGGGCGGAGAGCACCCCGCCGGGCTGCGCGTGCAGCCACGCCCGCGCGTGCGCGGTGACGGGGTGGTCGGCCGGGACACCGAGGCACCGCGCCGCAACGTAAACGAGGGTGGTAACGAACACGGACCCGGCGTGTTCCGGGTGCAGCCCGAACGCGCCGTCCGGCAGTTGCGTGACCTCGAAGTGTCGAAGGATCTTCGCCGCATCGTCGGGAGCGAACGGCGTTCCCACAACGTGCCGCGTGATCGCAACCTGAGCGGTTACAACGGGGCACCAGATCATTTCGCCCTCCCAACACCCTTGTGAGTGCTGATTAGCGAAAAGGTGACGGGTGGCGCGTTCGGCCGCGCTCGAAATGAGGTTTTGCGGCACGGTGTCAGTTGGTGAGTGCTTCGCGGGCGAACCATCCGGCCCAGTTCGCGAACCCGGCGACGGCGGCGGCGGTGTACGCCAGAGGGCGGCGCACGGACTGAGTTGCGACCTGTCGCGCCGCCGCAACCAGGAGCCGCGCGAAGGTGACCCCGAGGGCGGCCCTTCGGGTCTCGCGCACCGCGAGCAGGCGCATGGTATCGCGCCGCGCTGCCGCCGAGGTGCGCCAGGTGTGGTACACGGCTTCGCGCAGCTCGGTGCTGCCCGCGTCGGCACCGACAAACAGGTCGTAGAGGCCCATCGAGAGCAGTTCCGGCACCCGCCCGCCCGCGCGCCGGGCGCGCGCGTACTCTTCGACCGATCCCGACCGCGCGAGCGTGACCGCGTCGAGGAACCCCACCGACATACCAACGGCACACAGCGGGTGGCAGTGCCCGACCGCGTCGCCGACGAGCGCCACGCCCTTCTGCCCGTACTGCCGCCGGCGCATCCACTGGTTGGCCGCGACCGCCGGCGGCCCGTTCCGCAGCGCCGTTTCGCACGCGGCCCGGAGTGCCGACGGAACGCACCCCTGATACGCCGCGAGCAACTCGGTCGGGTTCCGCACCCACGCGACGCGCGTGGCGGGCACGTCGAAGCACACCCGGGCCTGCCGATCGTCCACACGAAAGGCGAGCACCGGCCCGGGACCGCCGAGGAACACGTTACCGTACCCGTCAAAAGGGAGCGCGGTTGCGTCGATCAGAACGCCGACCATGTACGACACGGGGCACGAGCCGCTGTCATATCCGAGGGACTGGCGCACCACGGACTGCCGGCCATCGGCCCCGACGATGAGACCGGCGGTGACTTCCACAGCCCGTTTGCGGTCGGTGGACACGGCGCTGAGTCGGCCGCGGGTCAGTTCCGTGACCCGGCACCCGGGCAGAATCGTGATCCCCGGCGTGCGCGCGGCGACCTTCTGAATCGCTTCGATGATGAGGTGGTGCTGGCACCCGACCCCGTGTTCGCCGCCCACGTAGGGCAGCACAATCGGTTCCGAGCCCTTGGGGAAGATCGCGAACCCGTGGCCCGGCGCGTGTGGGATCTGATCGCCCCCGAGGTCCACGCCGAGCCCGGCAAGGATGCCCGCGCCGGTGGGGTGTAACCACTCGCCGCCGAGCCTTTGGGCCTGGGCTTTTGCGTCGATCAGGCACACCCGGGCGCCGGTCCGAGCAAATGCCAGCGCGGTCGCGTAGCCGACCGGGCCGCCGCCGACGACAGCCACATCGGCTGCTTGGCGCAAGGGAACAGAGGCGGGCTCGCCCGAGTTGTGAGAGTGCATGAGACCGGCCGTGGTCGCCGTGCGTGACTGCATGAAGTCGCCCGAAGGATGGGGCTGTTATCGCACAAACCGGGCGCCGCGACCACCCCAACTCCAGGGCCGTTTAACGACCCTGCCCCTATTGGCCGTTCCGTGTATGTCTGGGTGGTATAGGCACTCTGTAGCTGGCGCTCCAGGTGCACCGGAGCGCCAGCTACGGGGTGCGGCACGGCCAATGTGAAACGCGGCCCTGCCCTGCTCTGCCCAACCCAGGGCCGTTCAGTTCTGGGCACGCCCCCCGTTCTGCTACCTGCCGGCCGCGTCGGCGATCACCTTGGCGCCGTCCCAGAAGCGGACCGCTCCCTGGACTGTCGAAGACACCAAACGCTTTCCGTCCGATGAGAATTGTACCCCCCACACCCGCTCCTTGGGGTGCGCTAGGAACGAGTACAACGGGCGCACCCCCTCGGCGGACCAAACGACTATGGTCCCGTCTTTGTGGCCGGTCACAAGGTGCTTCCCGTCTGGCGTGAACGCCACGGAGTGCGCCAGCCCCGGCCGCTCGTCCGAATACCCGGTTCCCTCGCTCGGGAGCCCCGAACCCAGCGATTCCCCCTTTGTCGCGTCTAGCAGCCGCAGTGTTCCGTCCCCCTGAGTCACCGCGAACGATTTGCCGTCCGGGGCGAATGCCATTGCATAGAACCCGCTGTGCCCCCCGAACATCAGGCTCCTCTTCTTCGCGGCCTTGAGATCCCAGACCACCCCGAGCGGCATGATTCCGTTGTCCCCGATGAACAGGTGCTTCCCGTCCTGCGAGAACTGGAGCGCACCGACGAACGTTCGGGTCGCCTTGATCGTCTTCAGCGACTTCCCGGTCGCCGCGTCCCACACCTGCACCTCGCCCTGATCGAACCCGGTGCTCATCAACCTTTCCCCGTCGGGGGAGAGCGCGACCGCCCAGAACTGCGGGACCGGCTTCACGAACGGCCCGGGGTCGAACGCCGCGGTGCGGGACACCACCTTACCGGTCTTGGTGTCGGTAACGAAGATCCGCCCTTCTCGCCCCGCCGTCGCCAGCCGCAACCCGTCGCCCGAGAAGGCCATCGAGATCACCGGTTGCTCGTGTACCGCCAGGGTGTATTTCAGTTCCCCGGTTGCGGCCTCGAACAGTTTGACCGTCTTCTCGTCCGCGGCCACCGCTGCGAGCCACCGGAACGTCGGGTCCACCTTGGGGGCCGGGATCACCCCGTCCTGGTGACGGGCCTTGACCAACTGGAACGCGCCCCGCTCGTATGCCGTCCCCTGCACGACCGGCACCGGGCGCCCGGCGGTCGGCTTCAGAGCTCCGGTCTCGGTGAGAAACCGGAACTCGGGCGCGTTGGTCAACTTGAGTTGGGCCGCCAGGAACGGGAAGGCGCCGGCCATCACCTTCCGGGAAACGGTGCCCCCGGGCGTCTTCAGCGCCCCGAGCGTCCGCGCCAGGTGCGGGTTCGCGTCCAGCGCCTTGACGAGCCCCTCCGGCGTGGTCCACGTTTCGGCCGCGGCCTGCCGCAGGTCCAGATCGGCCTCGAACCGCAGGGCCGTGGCCACCACCGGGTCGGTCCCGGCGACCGGGCCGCCGAGTTTGGCCAGTGCCGCCAGGTACTGCACGGTGTCGGCCTTGACGACCGCCGAGAACGCGTCCCGCTCCGGGTGCAGGGCCGCGACCGTGTTCCGCTCGGGCTCGGTGAACCCGGCCCCATTCTTCTCCACGTGCGCGCGGATCTGGTCGGCCTTGTCGATCAGCCCGCGGGCGTGGCAGGACATGCACGAGATGCCGTTCTCGACCACCCGGTCGGGGTGCTTGGGGTCGCTCACCACGCCGGTCGGACCGGTGTCGATCCGCTCGCCCCGGGCGTTCGCCAGCATGTACCCCTGGGTTCCGTTCGGTCGGCGAAAGATGACCTCCCCGCCGGCGTGCCGGAACCCCCGGTCCCCGTCCGGGCCGAGGGGGAAGGCGAACAGGTTCTTCCGCCCGTCCGCCCCGTCGAAATCGTAGCTCCGCCAGTAGTACCCGGTGCCCCCCTCGTGGCGCTCGATGAGCCGGTTGTTGCGCGACACCCCGGACCCGTTGAACCCGCTGCGCACCACTCTCGCGTCCCGGACGTTTTTGGCCGCGTCCACCTTCAACCGCTGTTCCAGTTCGCGGATCGTGAGCGGGATGTCGGCGAGCGTGTGGTACACCGGGGGCCGGGACGCGGCGAACACGAACCAGTCGGCCCGGGTCGGAACCGGGTACACATAAGGGGCTTCGTTCGGCTTGGCGTGCCTCTGCCGCAGCGCGAACGGGTCGGTGAAGGTGGTCGTGTTCCAGTGAACCGACTCCCAGCCGTAGTCCGTCAGGTCGATCCGCAGAACGGTCTTCTCCGGATCGATAGCGACGGGCAGGACGATGCGGGTCCCGCGGGAGGTGCTGTTGAGGATGCGAGCCAGGGCGAGCCGCACCGTCTGGAGCTCGTCGTCGGAGTAGCCCGCGTTGTACAGGTGGGCGATGGTGAAGTAACGGTAGCTCTCCTTGAGCCGCTGCGGTCGGCCCATGTCGTCGTCGTGGGCCAGCCGGGCGACCTCTTCGAGCGAGATGCCCCGGCGGGGTTTGGGAGCCGCGGCCCAGTCCTGAGCGCCGGCCTCGACCCACCGTTTGAGGACCGCGATCTCGTCGGCAGTCGGCCGCTCCTTCTCCTCGGCCGGGGGCATCTCGTTCTTTACGACCCGTTCGAGGAGCGGAGACTTGCCCGGTTCGGCGGGCACGATCCGCTTCCGCTCAACGAGCCGGCGGCGGTCGAGCACGGTGTTGAAACCGCCCTCGGCGGCCCCGTCCTTCCCGTGGCAGCGGTGGCAGTGGACCTCAAAGACGGCACGGGCCTTGGCGGCGAGGTCTGCCGTCTGCGGCGCTTTCGGCGCGGCCGGCGGCTCCTTCGGCCCACCACGAACCGTGCTCCCACCCACACCGAACGCGACTACCAGCGTTGCGCACCTGGCCAATGTGCCCACGAACCGCGGGGCGCTCATATCACACCGGCCTCGTGTGATCGCCGTGGTCGGGACGTTTGGGCAGGCCGGGCAGCGGGGCGTACTGATGCTCATGGAGGAACCCGGGGCCAGGGATCAGTGAAGCCATTGATTGCACGAGTATACCCACTAAGCGCCCCATGCACAACAGCCCTGCGTCCACCACTGCTAAGGACCGCCGTGATCGGGATTCGGGCGGAACGAAGGGCGCTCCGCACGCCCGCCGGGATTCGTGTGAGAACTCCGGAATTGCGCTGGCCCGGGCGGCGGCTCCAGGTAACATCTTGACTCCAGGGCATTTATTATTTTTTGTAAGCCGTGACTTCCGGGCATGTATCAATCCGTATTCCGGTCCCCGGCACCAGGAGCGCGACATGAAGCGCCGCGGGTTCACGCTGATCGAGTTGTTGGTGGTGATCGCCATTATCGCGGTCCTCATCGGGCTCCTGCTCCCGGCGGTGCAGAAGGTGCGCGAGGCCGCCGCGCGGATGAAGTGTCAGAACAACCTCAAGCAGCTCAGCCTCGCGCTGCACAACTACGAGGGCTCGGTGGGCGCGCTGCCCCCCGCGTTCACCGGCGACCCGGGCGGGTCGGGGCTACCGGGGTACTTCTTCTCGTGGAGCGTGCTGGCCCAGCTGAGCCCGTACCTGGAACAGACCGCGATCTACAACCGCATGGACCTGACACAACCCATGTACGCGCCACCGGCGTACACCATTTCGGCCGCGAACCAGTTCGCGGTGGTGCAGAAGGTGCCCATCTTCCTGTGCCCCTCGGACCGCGGCGTTGCGGTCAGCTCGGCTTACGGGGTGACCGACATGGGGCCGACCAACTACGCCGCGTGCCTGGGGTCGGGGGTCGCGGTGGGCACCGGCACGCCGGGCTCACCGTGGGGCGCAGACGGGGCGTTCCAGGCGAAGGAGACGGTCCGCATCACGGACATCACCGATGGCACCTCCAACACCGCGGCCCTGTCCGAGAGCACCCTGGGCGACGGGGCCGAGAGCGCGAGCGGCGCAACGCCCCCGGGCGGCCCGGACGTCGTGTACAAGTACACGGGCTACGGCACCCCGGCGAACGACACCACGTGCGCCGCCGTGAGCGCCTCCACGCAGTGGAACTACACGAACCGCCGCGGGTTCATGTGGGCGTCCGGGGAGCTGCGGTGCGCCACGTACAACCACTACTACACGCCGAACAGCCCGAGCTACGACTGCATCACCAACGACACGAACCCCGGCCCGGGACAGTACAGCGCCGTCGGGTTCCGCGCCGCGCGGAGCCGGCACAGCGGCGGCGTCAACGTGTCCCTGTGCGACGGGAGCGTCCGGTTCGTCACCAACTCCGTTCCCGTGGCGACGTGGCGGGCGCTCGCCACCCGCAGCAACGGTGAAGTGCTCGGGGACTACTAACACATGTCTGCCGTATCAGAACTCCCGACCGCCTCACCGGCCCGGAACCGGTTCCGGGTGCCCGCGCTGGCGGCCGTGGGCGTCGCGGCGGCGGCGATGGTCGCAACGCTCCCCGGGCGCACCCAGGGGCTCGGGCTGATTACCGAACCACTCCGCGCCGAACTGGCGCTGGAGAAGGTGCCGTTCGCGGCGATCAACTTCTGGGCCACGCTGATCGGAGCGGCCTTTTGCGTGCCGGTGGGCTGGGCGATGGACCGGTTCGGAACCCGCGTGGTGCTCGCCGCGGTGCTGCTCACGCTCGGCGCGGTCGTTCTCGCGATGACCGCCGTTCACCCCGGGGCGGCCGGGGTGGAGTTGCTCACCCCCGAATTCCTGAGCGGCCGGCTGGAGCGGTCGCGGGTTCCGCTCGACCTGTTCGTGCTCGTGCTGCTCACGCGCGGGCTGGGGCAAAGCGCGCTCTCGGTCGTGAGCCTCGCGCTGATCGGAAAAGTGGCGGGCCAGAAGCCGGGGCCGGCGGTCGGGGCGTACTCGTTACTCGTCGCGGTCGGGTTCATGGGCGCGTTCGGGGGGATCATGGCCGCGTTCAAAGCGGGCGCCGACTGGCACGCCGTGTGGGCCGGGATCGGGTGGGCGCTCGTCGCGGGCGGGGTGCTCGCGGTCCTGTTCGTTCGCGAGCCGCGAGCGGTCGGGGCCCCCGGCGCGGACCGGCCCGCGACCGCCCGCGAGCGGAGCCACACCCTCCCCGCCGCGCTGCGGGCGCCCGCGTTCTGGGTGTTCGGCCTCGCGACCTCGTTCTACGGGCTCGTGGCGGCGGGAACGTCACTGTTTAACCAGTCGCTGCTCGAAGAGCGCGGGTTCGATCGGGACGTGTTTCTCACGATCACGACGCTGGCGCCGGTGATCGGGCTGGGGGCGAACCTCGTCACCGGGTGGCTCGCGCTGCGCGTGCGGCTGGGGGGGGTGCTCGCGGGCTCGATGCTGCTCCAGGCCGGCGCGCTCGGGTACTTCCCGTACGTTTCGTCACTCGGCCAGGTGTACGCCTACGCGGTCGCGATGGGCGTGTCCGGCGGGATGCTGACC
>DASWYH010001351.1:0-2869 GCA_036405095.1 Gemmata sp.
GGGCTGGTGGTGCAACGGGTTCTCACTCACGTTCATGAGGGTGAAGGCGGACGGCACCCTGGACCCGAAGGAGAGCTACGACAGCGAGTGGGTCGGGTTCAACGGCCGGGGCGAGGTGTTCCGGGTGTCCGGGGACGGCGCCCCGGTGGTCGGGATCGTGGGCAAGATCGTCGGCGCCGAGACCACCGCGCTGGGGCTCGTGTTCAAGGGCCAGGAAAAGTTCGCCGTTGGTGCGAGCGGGGCGCCCGCCAACCCGAAGGTCGTCGCCGCGGGCGCGGAGGCGGCGGTCATCGCCGGTGAGCAGCACCCCGCGTTCAAGGTCGCCGGCCCCGAAGGGGGCGTGCTGATCGGGCTGGAACTCAGCATCGAGGTGGCGGTCAACGAGGACTGCATCAACGGGGTGCGCCCGATCTACCGGGTGGTGCAGGGGGGGAAGCCGGAGGTGAAGTTCGGGGACCACGTCGGGGCACGCGAGCCGCGAACCGCGACCCTCAAGGCCAGGGACGGGTACGCGGTTGGCGCGATTACCTACAAGCACAACCGGGACTTTGACGGGTGCTCGCTCACGTTCATGAAGGTGAAGGCGGATGGCACCCTGGACCCGAAGGAGAGCTACGACAGCGAGTGGGTCGGGTGGCGGGGGCGCGCGACCGAGGGCCGGATCGATGGCGAGGGCAAACCGGTGGTCGGGATCGTCGGGCGCGGGAACGACAAGGAGGTGACCGGGTTCGGGCTGCTGTTCAAGGGCCAGACGTTTGACCCCGATACCGGAAAGCGGTAAGCGCGGGCTGCCCACCGAGCGGCGCCCGTGGTGTCAGACATGCGCGTCGCTCGGTCCCTTTTTGGGTCCTCAAAAAAGTACCCCGGTGCGCCACGGGCGAAAGGCTCGTCAGCCATTCCCTTTCGGTCATCGTTTCGCGCTCGAAGTCGTGTCCGGAGCGGGGGCTGGGCGCTTTTCTTCGGGGCGCCACTGTCCAGAGCATCTACTCCAAATATTCTCCACTTGAAACCGCGCTGGCGCGCCCTAAAAATGGGAATGCCGGAATGAAGTGCGGGTGTAACTCAGTGGTAGAGTACCTCGTTGCCAACGAGGTTGTCGTGGGTTCAAGTCCCATCACCCGCTCTGACTCAATGTGGCGCCGCGTCTGCCAAGTGCGTGTGGCGTGAATCAGGGCCGGGAAGTTGTGGGCTTTCGGTGGGATATGCTCCCACAAGCTCCTAACTTCCCGGTTCTTCGTTTTAATAGGCGCGTTTGAGTAGGCGGCCGGCAACACGAATCGGCTTCACCGGACGGAGGAGACCCCAATGGCGAACGACGAAGAAACGACCCCGAAAGACGACGTCACCGGGACCGCGCTCGCCGAGATCGCAAGCGCGGAGGCAGCCGCACAGGCCGAAGTGGACGCGAACGCCAAGCTCCAGCAGGCCGTCGAGATCAAGGACGTCGGGCCGTGCAAGAAGCACGTCAAGGTGACCGTGGACCGCAAGGCCATCGACGAGCGGTTCAACGAGAAGTTCACCGAACTGACGCTCAGCGAGGAGCCCCAGGTGCGCGGGTTCCGCCCCGGCAAGGCGCCGCGCAAGATGATCGAGAAGCGGTACTACGAGAGCGTCGCCGAGGAGATCAAGTCGCAGGTGCTGATGGCGAGCCTGGAGCAGCTCGCCGAGGACCAGACCATTGCGCCCCTCAGCCCGCCCGAGTTCGACCCGACGCTCGTGAACATCCCGAAGGAGGGGCCGTTCGTTTACGAGTTCGATATCGAGGTCCGGCCCGAGTTCGATCTGCCCGAGTACAAGGGCATGAAGCTGCGGCGCCCGGTCCACACCTACACCGGCGAGGAAGTGGAGGCGGAAAAGAAGCGCCTGCTCGACCCCTACGGCCAGGTCGTGCCGAAGGAGCCGGCCGTCGCGGACCTGTACGACATCATCACCGCGGACGTGACCATCTCCTTCAAGGGCAAGGAGATCAACAAGCTGCAAGAGGTGCAGGTGAAGGTCGAGCCGCAGCTCGCCCTGTCGGACGGGGTCGCGGCCGACTTCGGCGCGAAGATGGCGGGCGCGAAGCCCGGCGACGTGCGCGCGGTTGACATCACCCTGTCGCAGGAGACCGCCACCGAGCAGCTCCGCGGCGAAAAGGTGCAGGCCGAGTTCACCATCAAGGACGTGAAGACCACCCGCGCCCCGGAACTGACCCAGAGCCTGCTGGAAGAGTCGTTCGGGGTCAGCACCCCGGAGGCGTTCACGGAGCTGGTGCAGGCCGTTCTGGAACGGCGCCTGGAGTACACGCAGCGCCGCGTCGCCCGCGAACAGGTGCTGGAGAAGATCGCCTCCGCCGCGTCCTGGGAGCTGCCCCAGGACATGCTCCGCAAGCAGGCCCGCAAGACCCTGGCCCGCAAGGTCATGGAGATGCGCAACGCGGGCATGAGTGACGAGCAGATCCAGGGCCGCCGGCGGCTCCTCGAACAGGACGTGCTCAAGAGCACCGCCGACGCGCTCAAGGAGCACTTCGTGCTCCAGAAGGTCGCCGAGGTGGAGAAGATCGAGATCGAAGAGGACGACATCGACGCCGAGATCGACCGCATCGCGGACCAGTCCGGCGAGAGCCCGCGCAAGGTGAAGGCGCGGCTCGAAAAGGAGGACCTGCTGGAAGCGGTCGCGGCCGACCTGCTCGAGCGCAAGGCGCTCGACCTGATCATCGGCAGCGCGACCTACGAGGACTACGAGCTGAACGCCGCCGACCAGACGGCCGAGGTGGCCACGGTCGAGCAGGCCGCGCTCCCCGAGCCCGAGGCGCCGGCCCCGGCGCCCGCGGAAGGTGGCGAGGGCGGCGCGCCGAAGGGCGACAGCGCCAGTTGACCGCGTGCGTACA
>DASWYH010001352.1:0-4030 GCA_036405095.1 Gemmata sp.
ACAACGAGGACACGATCCAGAGGGATTACGGCGATAAGAAGGGCGATGGCTCGAACTACAAGCCGGAGGACTACACTCGCCTCGGCAAGGAGCGGTTCGCACGCGACTACAAGCAGTGGCAGCAACTCGACGCGCTGGCGGGGCCGGGCGGGCGGCTCCGCACGCTCCCGTGGTACGAGTACCGCGGCCCGAACCCGTTCCTGTTCTTCACCGACGTGCTCGGGGGCAGCGCGGCCGACCGCAAGAACTCGTTCGACGAGTTCCTCGGCGGGTCCGTGCCGGTGCTGGTCGAGCCGCTCGTGAAGCTCCTGCTCCCCGTTGCGAAGCTGGTGTCGCCGGGGATCAGCCTGCAGACCCGGCTGTACCTGTTCTTGATCCTGTTGAGCAACGTGGCGGTGTGGGCGTTCTGCGGCGGGGTCATTACCCGCTTGTCGGCGGTACAACTGGCCAACAAGGGGCCGATCACCCTGAAGCAAGCGGTGAAGTTCGTCGCCAGCCGCTACCTGAGCTACCTGGGCGCGCCGCTGGTCCCGCTCGGGATCATCAGCCTCGTGGTTCTCGGGCTGATGGTTTACGGCTTGGTCGCGCTCATCCCGTTCATCGGCGACGTGTTCCTGCTCGGGTTCGGGTTGCCCGCGGTCATCATCGGCGGGGCCATCATGACGGTGTTCCTCGTCGGCCTCGTCGGCTACCCGATGATGTACTGCACGCTGAGCGTGGAGGGCGACCAGAGCGACACGTTCGACGCGCTGAGCCGGTCGGTGAACTACGTGTACCAGGCCCCCTGGCACTACCTCTGGAACTGGCTCGTGGCGATCGCATACGGCGCCGCGGTGACGCTGTTCGTGCTGTTCTTCGCGTCGGTCGCGGTGTACGTGGGCAAGTGGGCGGTGGGGCTGACCGCCAGCGCGGTGTGGCCGGACCGGAAGCCCGAGTACCTGTTCATCTACGCCCCGGAGTCGTTCGGGTGGAACGAACTGCTCACCAAGGACAGCCCCTACGCGATGGACGGGCACTGGGTGAGCCTCGACCAGGAAGGTAAGAAAACACTCGACCCCGCGCTGCGCGTTCGTGAGGTGTACCGGTACGAGCCGGCGAACGCCGAGACCTACGCAGCCGCGAAGGGCGAGTTCTGGGCGTACAATAAGTGGGGCGCCGGGATCGTGTGCTTCTGGCTCACGCTCGCGTTCCTCATGATGCTCGGGTTCAGCTACAGCTTCTTCTGGTCCGCCGCGACGATGATCTACTTCCTGATGCGGAAGAAAGTGGACGAAGCGGAACTGGACGAGGTGTTCGAGGACGACGAGAGCGAGGCCCCGCTGGCGGCGCCGAAACTGGCCCCGCCCCCGGCTCCGGCTCCCGCCCCGGCCGACGCCCCGGTGCCACTCGGCGGCCCGCTGAACAAGCCCACGCCTCCCGCTCCGCCGCCGGTCGTGGTGAGCCCGCCGCCTCCTCCGCCGGAACCGCCCGCAACGCTCCAGTTCACCCCGCCGGCGGTGAGCCCGCCGCCGGTCGTGGTGAGCCCGCCGCCCCCACCGGCTCCCGTGCCGACAACGGAAGACGTGAAGCCGGCGCCGAAACCGGAAGAACCGAAGAAGCCCGCGGACGATGACGCCCCGCTGGGGTGAGCCGAGATGGGCGAAAGCCGATCGGCCACAACAGGGCACAAAAGGAAACCAAAGAGCCCGAGTTCACATTGAACTCGCTCTGATTCTTTGGTTTCCTTTTGTGCCCATTGTGCGTTTTTGTGGCCGATCTGTGCCTTCGCTGACCTCTTTCGCGGGTGTGTCATGGGGAGACCGATCCTGCTGTTCAGCGGACCGTGGGCCGACCTGCCCCTCGATTCGCTCGCGACGAAGGCCGCCGGGTGGGGCTACTCGGGGTTCGAGTTGTGCTGCTGGGGCGATCACCTCGAAGTGCAGCGGGGGCTGTCCGACGACGGGTACTCGCCCGCGCGCCTCGACCTGCTCGCGCGCCACGACCTTCAGGTTCCGGTGATCGCGAACCACAAGGTCGGCCAGGCGGTTTCCGATGTGATCGACAAGCGGCACCAGTCGCTGCTCCCCGATTACGTTTGGGGCGACGGCTCACCGGAGGGGGTGCAACAGCGCGCGGCGGAGGAAATGAAAGCCACGTTCCGCTTAGCGGAGCGGCTCGGCGCGGGCGCCGTGAGCGGCTTCACGGGTTCGCCGATTTGGGGCTACGTTGCGGGTTACCCCGCGCCGCGCCAGGACGTGATCTCCGACGCGCTGAAGCAGTTCGCACGTCAGTGGCACCCGATCCTGGACGCCGCCCGCGAGGCCGGGGTGCGGTTCGCGTGTGAGGTCCACCCCGGGCAACTCGCGTTCGACCTGTACTCCGCCGAACTGGTCCTCGACGCGCTCGACGGGCGCGAGGACTTCGGGTTCACGTTCGACCCCAGCCACATGCACTGGCAGGGCGTCGATCCGGTCGAGTTCTTGCGCCGGTTCCCGGACCGCATCTACCACGTCCACATCAAGGACGCGCAGCTCACGCTGAACGGGCGCGCCGGGGTGCTCGCGGGGTACTGGCCCAGCGGCGACCCGCGCGCGGGGTGGCAGTTCCGCTCCCCGGGGCACGGCGGGATCGACTGGCCGGCGATCATCCGGGCGCTGAACGGGATTGGGTACGACGGGCCGCTTTCGGTAGACTGGCACGATCCCGGAATGGACCGCGAGTACGGCGCCGCGGACGCGCTGCGGTTCCTGAAAGCGCTCGACTTCGACCCGCCGGCCCACGGGCCAAAAGCGTTCAGAGGATAGGACCATGAGCGCCGGCAACCGGAACGTGATCGTCACCGCAACTTGGTCGAACCCGGGCGCGGCCGAACTTTACGCGCTGAAGTGGCCCACCGAGCCGCAACTTCGCGAGCAATGCGAGCAAGGGAACCAGTGCGGCGGGTGCTCGTTCTTCGCGCCGTTCAACGAAGATTGGGGGCTGTGCGCGGCTCGGGCATCGCGCCACCACTTGGAAACGGTGTTCGAGCACTTCACCTGTCCCGCGTTCGTAAACGAAGGATGGGGGCCACACAGCTTCTCGGCGGAGCGGGAGTACCACTGCCGTTGCGGGGGCGAAGGTTCGGAATACTGGGATCAGCTCGCTGCGATTTTGACGGCCACCGGCAACCCGCCGGCACCAACGAACGATCCGCCGCGCGAGAAGTAATCATGCGATTCCCGACTCACGATGAAACCGAAGCCCTGAAGCGGGCGTGGACGGACAAGTTCGTGCGCGTGAAGCCCGGGTCCGCGGAGTACGCCCGGTTCGACGGGAAAGTGGGCCGCGTGGTTACGGTGAACTTCGGCGGAAAGGCGCTCGTCGATTTCGCCGACGGCGCGTGGTACGATATTCCCGCGAACGATGCTTGTCTGGAAGTGGTTCTGGAAGCGGACGTCAAGGACAGATTCGACGCCACCGCGAACAGCGCCCAGAAGTTCCCGGCCCGGCAGGGGTGACACGGTGACCAAACGTCCGGCCCCGGAATTCCAAGTTGGGGACCACGTGCGCGTTGTCCCCAGCGAGCGCCACACGACCCCGCACACGGGCACAGTTCGAGAAGTGATCTGGCACTTCAGAGGCGCTCGATACAACTACTACATCGAGGCGCGCGGCAAGAAGGTGTCAACCCGATACTCCGCAAGCGATCTTGAACCAACCGGTTCCTGATTCCGCGCTCCGCACCCCGCGTTCCTTCATGCTCCTGCTCATCGACAACTACGACTCGTTCACGTACAACCTCGTCCAGCGGTTCGGGGAGATCGACCCCGCGCTGCGAATGAAAGTCGTGCGGAACGACCAAATCGCGCTCGACGAGATCGCCGCCCTGGCGCCGACGCACATTGTCATTTCTCCGGGGCCTTGCACCCCCAAAGAAGCGGGCATCTCGAACGACATCCTCGTTCACTTCGCGCCGAAAGTCCCCGTGTTCGGGGTGTGCCTCGGGCACCAGTGCATCGGGCACACGTTCGGCGGCGAGGTGGTCCGCAACGCCCGCATCATGCACGGGAAG
>DASWYH010001353.1:0-3136 GCA_036405095.1 Gemmata sp.
CGTCGGCCGACTTCCGGCCCTTCTCCAGAGCCCGCCGCTCCTCGTCGCTGAGGACGCGGACGAAGGTTCGTGCCTTGTTCATGCCGGTAGGATACGACCCCTCCTAGATTCGAAAACCGTCAGCAATGAACCCGCACTATGTGTCGGTGTGCTCGTGGGCCGAAGGGAACCTGTTCAAGGTGCGCGGGTACACCTCCGACGGGGTGACCAACGGCGGCCCGTGCCTGGTGAACTGCACCAACTATTACGCCATGTACAGCTTCCACCCGGGGCTCGTGAACACCGGGCGGGTGGACGGGTCGGTGCGCCCGATCCGGCAGTCGGCGAGTGCGGACGTGATCGCGGCCCTGCTCACCATCCAGGGCGGGGAGGTGGCCAATGAGAACTAGCGCCTTGGTAACACTTCTGGTGCTGGCCGTTCTGACCGGGGCGCCGGTGGGGGCGCTGCCGGTGGCGCCCGCCCCGCACCCGGCGCCGCGGTTCCCGGTCGGGCACGCGCGCGAGGGGCTCCCCGTGTCGGATGCCCCGGTGCCCGTGTACGCGCGCGCCGCCGGCCACTGGCTGAACGAGCTGCACGCGCTGCTGTTCACCCAGGAGCAGGTGCCCGAACAGGTCGCGGCGGCCCTGCCGGGCGAGCGGGGCGACCGGACCGCCGCCGACTTTTTTGTGAAGGGCTGGCAGTTCGGCAAGCGGAACGGGGCTGCCGCCGACCGCGCGCCGTTCGGCGGCGACGTGCGGGTGTCCGCGCTCACGTCCGTCGGGGCGGAGCGCCGCAAGCGGCTCCTCGCGCTCCTCGGAAAGCTCGCGACCGCCGAGCGGGTCGCGGCCGTGCCCGAGCTGAAGCCCCCGCTCGTCCGGGTGCTGCTCCAGTGGGACGTGCTGAGCGTGTGGTGGCGGCTGGAAACGAGCCGCAAGTGGGGGCTGAACGACGACGAACTGGTCGGCGCGCTGGCGCGGGCCGTGTGCCCGCTCGCGCTGCCGCGGAACGAACTCCGCGCGCTGCCCGCCGGCACCGCGGGTCTGTGGGACCAGTTCGCCGCTCACGACACCCCGAACGGCGCCGCCGTTCCGTACCTCCCGGCGCTTCCGCTGGACGGCAAACCGCTCCGCGGGTGGGTGGAAGTGGACCGCCGGGCGGGCAAACTGTTCCGCGGGGACCAGGCGCTGCGGGCCAGCCGCATCTTCCTGAACGCCGGCGACCGCGCGTCGTCGGCCCAGCTCGTTGCGACCGCGGCCCAGAAGGCCGGCAAGGTGGAGGTGCCGCAAGGCACCGAGGTCGCCCTGGTGATGTCCCTGGTCGCGTTCGACACGGACCTCGCCCCGGTGGCGACGCCGGTCGTGGACGAGGTCCGGGTGCGGCGGTTGGGTGGTCCGTTCAAACTCGCGGGGGACAACCCGACCAGCTCGCGGGACGGGGTGGACCACTGGGTCTACTTCCGCTCACGCTCGGGGTCGGTACTCGGCGGGGAGCCGTTCCGGTTCGTCCCGGACACGGCGCAGGGGCTGTTCCTGGAGTACGGGTCGGCCAAACACACCACGTTCGCGGCGCAGTGCGCGCTGTGCCACCGCGCCGACATCAACACCCCGTCCCTACCGCGGGGCGTCAGTGTGCTGAACCCGATCAACCGGCCCCGCCTCGCCGACGCGCTCACCGACCGGTCCCGCGCCGCCGAGGACGAGATGAAACCGGTGACCGAGCGGCTCCGCGCCCGGTTGGGGCTCAAGAGCGAATAGCGGTTCAGAACGTTCGCTTTTGTTGTTGCATTCGGTTCGAATTCTGAATATCTTCTTGAGTGTTCAGAACTCGCGCGCTCTCTCAATGCTCTCCCTCTCTCCCCTCCGCCGTTACTGGTGGGCCGTCGCCATTTTGGTGGCCGCCTTCCAGTCACCAGCCCGGGCCGAAGCCGGGTGTAGCGGCCATTCAGGGAGCCCGTACCCGCTCATCGAGTCGGAGGAAGCGCCGTCTGCGGAGCGCCCCACAACACCGCAATCTCCGGCGCCGTGTCAGGGACCGAACTGCTCCGGTGCGCCGGTCCGGAGCGGGTTGCCGGTTCCGCCCGCCACGACCGCGCCGGTTGTCGTGAAAGATCAAGTGAAGTGCTTCGATGCGACCGGCACCGAGGGGCCGGCACAGACAATTGATCGTGACCCCACATCCCCGCGCCCCGTTCACCGGGCCGCGTCGATTTTCCACCCGCCGCGGTTGGGCTAGCGCTACCGCATCCGTCCGCGCGCCCGCGTTCTTGCGCACCGACTTTCGGCGCGCGAGTTCCGCGCCCTCGCGCGATTCGTTCACCGCACCCTGGGAGCGAATCGCTCCGATCTCTTATCGGCGCACGTGAGCTGCCTGCACGCCTGTGTGGCGCCGGGCGATGATGCACACGCGCGCCCCCGGATTTATTTATTATTATACTTATTGTGGTGTGCGATCATGAACAGTCGCTCTGGCCGACAGGCCGGATTCACGCTCATCGAGTTGCTCGTCGTTATCGCGATCATTGCGATCCTCATCGGGCTCCTGTTGCCCGCGGTCCAAAAGGTGCGCGAAGCCGCTGCGCGGATGTCGTGCCAGAACAACCTCAAGCAGATGGCCATCGCGCTGCACAGCTTCCATGACGCCCGCGGCGCGCTGCCGCCGGGGCGCGACGCCAACAGCTTCTCGGCGCACGCCTACGTGCTGCCGTACATGGAGCAGGACAACGTGTTCCGCCTCATCGATTTCACGGCGGCGTACAGCCCGGCCCACCCGACCGGCACCCCGGCCGGCAACGTGACCGCGGCCGGGCCCAAGGTCAAGTCGTTCGTGTGCCCGTCGGACCCCGGCGCGACGTACCCGGCGGCGTGGGCGCCCACCAATTACCGCGTGAACCAGGGCAGCCAGTTGTTGTGGGGGCTGCCGACGGGTTCCGGCTCTAACGCCGGGTTCCCCGCTCCGGACGGCCCGTTCTTCCTCAACAGCGCCACCAAAATCACCTCCATCACGGACGGCACCAGTAACACCGCGATGGTGAGCGAGCACCAGACCGGGAGCTTCAACGCCGGGGTGGTGTCGCCGAACAACACGTTCCGGCTCGGGCAGACATCGAACATCGGGGCCAAGTACCCGAACACCGCGGATGAGGCGTACGCGATGTGC
>DASWYH010001354.1:0-2905 GCA_036405095.1 Gemmata sp.
CTTGTTCCCGCCGGTAACGAGTGCGACACGACCGGTGAGGTCGAAGAGGCTGGCGGGCACGGTCACTCCCCCGCGTGTACAGATTGCGTACAGACAACCTTAGCAAAGTGCCCCGAGGCGCCGCAAGTGAAAAGTATCACAAACTCACCTTGCGGGGCACGAGTCGCTAAGCCGAAACGTCGTAAAACCATAGGCTCCAAGGCGCAACACCGATTCTCGTAGTTTCAAGCGGTCAGCGGCCCGTGCTCGGTTGAGAGCGAAGAACGTTCCCTTCCCGTGGAAAAGCGGGCCATTCTTCTCGTTTTCCGGCGCATGGCTCACTGGGAACTTGGCACAAGGCCGCGAGCACCAGGAGTGAGCGAGCGGCTTGGGCCGCTATCACGGCACCGTGATCTGAACCTGCCCCTGCTTGCGCAGTTTGGCGACGAGTTCGGCCCGGAAGTCGTCGGCGTAGGTGTCGAGCACATCGGTCGCCGCCTTGTCGTAAGTCGTGGGCGTCCCGGGCTTGCGGTCGGTCACCTGGAGGATGTGGAACCCGAAGTCCGTTTCGACCACGGCGCTGAGGTCGCCGGGCTTCAGCGCGAATGCGGCCTTGGCGAACACCTCGTCCACGATCCCGCCCTTTCGAGCGATGTAGCCGATGTCGCCGCCGGCCGGGCCGCTCGGGCAGTGCGAGTGCTTCTTGGCTGCGGCCGCGAAGTCGCTTTTGCCGCTCGCGATCTCGGCGCGGATCGCTTCGAGTTTCTCCTTGGCGGCGGCGCGGTCCGTGGGCGATGCGTTCTTGCCGGCGCGCAAAACGATGTGCCGCACTTTCACTTCGACGCGGTCGAAGTGGTCTTTATTCGCGGCGAAGTACGCTTTGAGCTGCTCCTCGGTGGCGTTGCTCTTCACGTACCCCGTGAGCTGCATCGCGGTGGTCCACGCCTCCTTCACCTGGGCCTCGGTTTGGCCAGTTTCCTTGTAAAAGTCCGCGAGCGACCGGCCCTCGCCCTTGAGCTTCTCGCCGTAGGCTTTGAGCTGGGCGTCGATCTCCGCGGGATCGACCTTCGGGCCGTTCTTGCGCAGGAACTGCCGCAGCAGCACATCATCGACCATGTCGGACAGCACTTCAATACGCATCTGCCGTTTCTGGGCCGCGGTGAGGGGCGTCAGGGGGAGCGTGACCTTCAGCAGCGCGTCCACCTCGGCGAGCGTGATCCGCTCCCCGTTGACGGTCGCGGCGAGATCCGGGTTCGTTGCGGCCGGCGGCTGGGCGAGTACGAGCGTGCCGCAGGTGAGCAGCGCGAGCGCGAACGGGAACCGCATAACGGTGCCTCCTTGCACGGCGTCGAGCGCCGCCGGGTCGAAAGTCGTAAGCCCCTCTGGCGAAGCCCTTGCGGCTTCGCGACTTCCGCCCCGGCGGCCGGTGACTCAAAAAAGAACCGCGCGCGTATAGCCCGCTTGCGCGCGACTCGCAAGGAAATTCGGGGCTGCTAAGATGCGTTAATGAGCGAACCCCAGACACGCCCCTTTTCCGATGTCCCCCCCGAGGCGCGGCACCGCATCGCCCTTTTGCGCGACGTGCCCGCCGGCGAACTGCTGGTCCACGAGATCTACCAGAGCGTGCAGGGCGAATCGACCTTCGCCGGGCTACCGTGCGTGTTCGTCCGCACCTCCGTTTGCGACTCGCGGTGCCGGTGGTGTGACACCCCGCACGCGTTCACCCAGGGGAAGCGCACGCCGCGCGCCGAGGTGCTCGCAAAGGCGCTGAGCTTCGGGTGCCCGCTGGTCGAGATCACCGGGGGCGAACCGCTCCTGCAACCCGACGTGCTCCCCCTGATGGCGGAGCTGTGCGACGCCGGCAAAACGGTCCTGCTCGAAACGAGCGGCGCGCACGACGTGGCCCCGGTCGACCCGCGGGTTCACATCATCATGGACCTGAAGTGCCCGGACAGCGGCGAGAGCCACCGGAACCGCTGGGCCAACCTCGACGCCCTGAAGCCGGGCGACCAGATCAAGTTCGTGATCGCGTCCCGCCGGGACTGGGACTGGGTCGCCGAGACGGCCCGCGCGCACCGGCTCGACGAGCGGTTCGCGTGCCTCGTGAGTTGTGTGTTCTCGTCCGTGAAGCCGGTCGAGCTGGTCGGGTGGTTGCTCGAATCCGGGTTGCACCGGGTGCGGTTACAGCTCCAGATGCACAAGTACATCTGGGACCCGGCCGCGCGCGGGGTGTGAAAGCGAGAAAACTCGCCCCGGCTGCCAACGCCCGTGTGATATCTTCGTTCGATCGGTGACGCTGCCGACCTCTCACCTGTTGGGGGCCTCATGTCATCGGTTCCCGCTCGAACGTCCAGGCCCGCGCCGTTGCGCGTGGGACTCCTCAGATCCATCGACTGGCGCACGGTGGCGGCGGTCGGCCTGCCGCTGTGGGCGTTCCTCCTCGGTGCCCTCGTGACGCGCCCGGCGCCCGAACCGGTGCTCGCGCGGATCGAGTTGCCCGAACCGCCCGTACCGCCCGACCCGCCCGCGCCCCCGGAACCGGACAACCTGGCGCCGATGCCGCGCGAGATCGTGGTCCGCACGCAGGTCGTGGCGGTGCCGGTCGCGGTTCCGGTGGTGACGCCAAGCGAGCCGGTTGTGGTGAACGCCCCGCCTCCGGAGTTCCGCCTCCCGGCGAGCGAACTGATGCCCGCCGAGCGGTGCAAGACGTTCGACACAAAGGTGCGGTTCCACGCCGGGTTGCCCGCGGCCGCCGAGGAAGCGAAGACCTCCAAGAAGATGCTCCTGGTGCTGCACATCTCGGGTCACTTCGACGACCCGGGGTTCACGTGAAACAACGCCCAGGCCCTCCGTGAGGGGGCCTTATCGGACGACGCGGTCGGGCGGTTCCTGGGGGACAACTTTGAATCGACGTACCAGAAGGTCG
>DASWYH010001355.1:0-2130 GCA_036405095.1 Gemmata sp.
CGTGTTTCGCGTTCCGTGAGGGGCAAAGAGGGTTCCTGCTCCCCTTGAAAGCCCAAGCGGTCCGGTCGTTTTTACATGCTCTGCGAGGCCCACCCGCGGATCGACGGCCGCTTGAAACGGCCGGGTCGGGCGTCAGATCCCTTCCCCGTCCTTGACCTCGATGACGTGCAGTCCGCACTCTTTCTTCACCTTGCCCGCCCACCGGCCGGCGCGGTCATCCTCACCGGCCGCGACCGGGCGCGTGCAGGGCCAGCACCCGATACTCGGGTAGTCGCGGTCGTGGAGCGGGTTGTATGGGACGTCGTGTTTATAGATGAAACCCCACACGTCCTTTTTGGTCCAGTTCAACAACGGGTTGAGTTTCACCAGCGAGAACTTCGCGTCCCACTGAACAACGGCCGCCTTCCCGCGATCGGCCGTTTGGTCCTTGCGGATGGCGCTGATCCAGGCCAGCGGGTCGATCCGCTCGACCGCCCGGCGCAGGGGGAGGATTTTGCGGTCGTGGCAGCACTGGTCCGGGCGGTGCGGGTGCAGCGGCCCGCCGTGTTCGGCCTCGTACTCCGCGACCGTCCGCTCGGGGTAGATGTACTCCACCTCGAGTCCGTACCGCGCTTTGATCCGCTCGCGCAGCTCCAGCGTCTCGGGGAACTGATAGCCGGTCTCCAGGTTAATGAGCCGGACCTGGGGCTGAATTTCTGCGAGCATGTGGATCAGGCAGCAGCCTTCCGCACCGAACGCCGTGGCCATGAGGAGGCGCGGTGAGAAACGATCACTCGCCCAGCGCAGCACCTCTTGCGGGGGCGCGGTCAGCAGCCGCTCGTTCGCTTCGGCGATCTCCTCCGGTGTGGCCTGAGTTAACGACATTCCGAGGCTCCGGCGATTCCGACACATTCCACATTGCTATCGTAAAGATTCTTCCCCCCGAACAGAATCCCCTGTCCCGAAATTTCGCCTGAAACGGCTCCCCCGGCGGTGAGATGATCGGCGGTGGGTTGTGGCGAGCAGCGCGGGGCTGTGCGGTCTGGGCGGTCCGCACAGGTGCCGGCTCGACTCGGTCCATCCGGGCAGGCGCCTGTGTAAGTGCTTTAGCTCCTTCCACTTCGGAGATGTCGACTGCGGCAACACGTGGGCGGGGCAAGGTGCGGTCGCTCCCGGAGCCCCTCCCGAGGGCTCCCACGCAGAACCGCCGAGTGCGACGCACACGTGTACAACGGACACAAGGGGCAAAGTTGGGACCGGTCGAAGTGGACACTCTTTGGGGGGGCACCTACCAAGGGGGCAAGTTCTCATCCGTAACGATGCGGGTTACTCCGAAGAGAGTCTTCCGGTGCTCGTTCTGTTCGCGTCTGCCCGCGCAACTCGGACAGCGCCCCCGCAGGGGCTCAGTTGGTGGCCGCGCCGCCCCATCCGAGTGAGCGCCATCATATCCCGGCAGGTTGGTTCGTGCGGCCCGCCCCAATCACCCCTTGCGCGTCCGAACGTTTTGCGAGCGATCGGGGTGACGGAATGACTCTCACGACCGTTAGATTTACACAGGCTCTTGAGTGCTGTGAGGCGGGTGATGGGCACGGCCCATCGGCTCCGGCGGATCTCCTCGGGGAGGGCGCCAGTTCGCGAATGTGTGGGAGGTCGTCTCGGGAAGGTGACGGGGTCGTGGGGGCTCATGTCGTTGTGGCGCGCTCCCACTCGGCTCGTGTCACCCGCCCTCTCCTTCTTGCGCTCCGAACCGCTCGAACCGACGGGCCTCGAAACCGGACGGGAGCGGCGTCACGCGCCCCTCGCGGTGGCACTCGCGCGCCCAGGCAATCAGCTCCTCGTACACCGCCGCCCCAGCCAGGCCCCCGAACCACCGGTTCCCGCTCGGGGTGATGATGAGGGCAACGTTGGCGAGGTCACACGGCCCCAGGCACCCGGAAATGGTGAGCTGCACCGAGCGGTTCAGCTTCTCGTCCTTCCAGACCCCCTTGAGCCGGCCGACCGGCACTTCGGGCCGGCCGCGGTCCGTGCGCCCGCAGCAGCACCCCTGGCAAAAAACCAGTTGGGCGAGCGGGCGGCGGGCGGTGGCGGGCGGGTCGGTCATGGAGCGCTCCTGCGGCGGCGGTGCCGGTTCCGTGGTTCGTGCCCCGGGTT
>DASWYH010001356.1:0-4580 GCA_036405095.1 Gemmata sp.
CGGCCGTAGTGATCGCGGTGCCGCGGGAGGAGCGCCCGGTTTCACACACGGGTGCGGTGAAAAGGTCCGCGGTCGTGTGGTGAGGGTGTTGAGCCCTCCCCGCACGACCGCGGACCGCGGCACCGGCCCTCAATTTCATTCAACCCACGCTACCGTGCTGAGGGCGTTCCCCAGCACGGGCTTTCGACCTTCGGTTCACGCCTTCTTCGCGTGCTTCGTTTCGGGCACGTCGTCTTTGGTCGAATCGAACCACGCGTCCTCGAACACGATGCGCTCTTTCTTGTCCATCGCCATGTTCGCGGTCAGCGCGAGGATCGCGTCGGCCATCGCCACCTCGCCGTGGCACTTGGGGATGATGTCCTTGTGAACGAACTCGCCCTTATCGTTCTTCGAGTAATCGACCTTCCCGCCGCGCTTCTGCCACTCGCGCACGCAGAACGCGAAGTGCTCCATCTCCGTGCGGTAACCGCGAACCGGGGTCTCCCACGCGGACGCACCCGGCGCCTTGCTGATCGCGGCGCCGCCCCCGCCGCCCCAGGTCGAGGTCGCTTCCATTGCGGGCTTGCCGCCGCCGGCCCCGGTCACGGTCACCTTCGTGTCGCGCCCGCCGGAGGCGGCCTTGCCGGGCTGCGGCTCCTTGTAGAGGTACACGTCCGCTTCCTTCGAGATGATCATGGTGCCGCGGCTGCCCATGACGCACTCGCCGTAGTCCTCGAAGCTGTTCGTGTTGAACGACGAGTACATCACGACGACGACGTCGCTCTCGTCCTTGCCGCCCTTGTGGGCCTTGGGGTGGTTCGGACCCGGGAACTCGTAGGTGACGAACACGCCGTCGTCGCTCTCGCGGTCGTTGCGGCCCGGCCCGTAGAAGAACTTGCCGCCGACCCCGCTCACCGCGAGCGGGTGAACGTGGCCCAGGATGATCGACGCCGCGTCGAGCTGGTGGCTGCCGAGTTCGGCCATCAGCCCGCCGCCGGTTTTCTCGTAGAGGCGCCAGCGGACGAGTTCCGTGATGCTGTCGTAGCCCAGGGCTTTCAGCCGGTCCGGTTCCTTGAGGAACGGCTCGGCGTCCGCCGCGAGGACCGGCTTGCACCACCCGTCGCGGTAGAACGGGATGTCGAAGGGCTTACCGTTGATGTCGTTGCCGGTCGCGAACTTGGCCTTGTCCGCGGCGCTGGCGCTGAACGGCCACGAGTTGTTCCGCGGCCACTGCGCCCGGATGTGTTTGACGTCGCCCAGGATGCCGCTCTGGAGCACCTCGAGCGCCTGCGCGTACAGCGTGCTGTAGTGCCGCTGGTGCCCGACGGCGAGCAAGAGCCCCTTGTCCTTGGCGTACCGGGTCATCTCCTTGCACTTACCGATGGTGCGGGCCATCAGCTTTTCGGAGAGGACGTGCAGCCCGGCGTCCATGCACTGCTTGGCGATGGTGTCGTGCGTGTGCAGCGGGGTGGCGATCACCACGGCCTCCAGGCCGAGCTTTTTCGCGTCCGCGAGCAGCGTCCCGACGTTGTCGTACCGCGCGATGCCCTTGGCCGACTCTTTCCCGTAGATGTTGTTGAGCCCCTTGCGCGGGCCGGCCTTTTCGCCCTCGAAGATGCGGTCCAGGTTCGTCGGGCGGATGTCGCACACGGCGACGATCTCGTTGAACTCCGGGTTGTGGTCGCCGACCAGCACCCCGCCCTCGTCGCCGGTGCCGATGAGCGCGGTGCGCACGGCCCGGTTGCCCTTCCACGAGTTGTAGCCGAAGTACACCGCGGCCGAAACCGGCACCACCGCGCCGGCGGCGAGGCCCGCTTTGAGGACGTCGCGCCGGTCCGGCTGGTCGGGATTTACGGGCGTGCCGCCGGTCACCATCGAGTTCATCTTACCCGCGCGGGCGAGGTCGCCGGCGGCCTGTTCGAAGTTCGCTTTCCCCGCGGCCTTTTGCTCGGGGGTGAGATCGAGAGCCATTATCGAACTCCAAGAAGAGAGGTCTTGGCGAACCCCGGCCGCAAGGCCGAGGGGTGTTTGGTAGTGCGCATCAGGTGCCGGCATCGGGGCGGGTGTCTGTGTTTGCCCTCTCCCTTGTGGAGAGGGCAAACACAGACACTGTTACCTTCAACCAGACCGGAAATCAGGCGGGCCGTTCGCCCTTGTACTTCAAGAACGGCCGCAGCACGAGGGCGTCGAGCCCGAGCCACCGGCCCGTGGGGTAGCAGGCGAGCGTCAACAGGGCGAGGGCCTCGATCACGTTCTTGTTGATGAACACCGGGTTGCCCTCGGTGTTCGGCGGCAGCGGGTACCACGGGAACGCCGGGTGCGCGAGGTACGTCATCACGAGGAACCCGGCCGAGAGCACACAGGCGACCCGGGTGAACAGCCCGAACATCACGCACGCCCCGACGACCACCAGGAACCACATTGTAACCTTGTCGAGCCGCTGCCCGCGACTGGGTTCCACCTTCTCTTCGACCGCGGTGCCGCCGTTCAGCTCTTTTTTGAGTTCCGCGATGAAGGCGTTCGCGTCGCGGGCCAGGTCCGCCTCGGCGGTGACCGCGCCGGTGCGGAACTCGGCGACCCGCTTCGAGTCGGTGCCGGTCCCGTTCCCGAGCCCGTTCGCTTGGTGGCTCGCGATGGCCTGTGCCTGGTTGCGGACCCAATCGAGGTATTCGAGGCGCTGCGGGCCGGTGAACATCACCTCGCCGGTGATGGTTTTCACTTGCATGGGCCGCGGGTCCACGCCGTAGACCCACCGCGCGTATGCCGCTTTCGCGTCCGTGACCATCTCCGCCCCGAGGGTCGCGTATGCTTCGAGCTTCTTGTTCGCGGCGGCGCGGGCCTTGTCCGCGTCGGCCTTCGCTTTCGCCCGTGCGGCACCGGCCTTCTCCTTGGCCGCGCCGGCGGCGAACGGGACGGACGCCAGAACCGCTTCGGCCGCGGTCGCGCCTTTGACCGCCTTGGTTTCCGTGTCGTCGGCGTCCTTGAGTTCCTTCGTGGCCTCGGCCTTCACGGTCTCTTTCGCGTTCTCCTCGAGCGCGTTGAGCTGCTTCGCGACCGGTTCCGGGCACTCGGCGGCCTGCTCGTCGATCGACATCTTGGCGAAGTCGGCCGAGCTGATGCTTTTCGGCGCCTTGACCTTTGCGGCAATTTCGGCGGCTGGGTCGGAAAACCCTTTCCGCATCATCGCGCCGAGCGGCCCCGGGGCGACCTTGAAATACGGTTCGCTGCTGAACACCCGGTTGGTGTCGGTCGGGCCGGTGTAGTGCGAGTGGATCTTGTGGAACCCCTCGAACATGAAGTGCCAGCCGATCGCGAGCCGCAGCGCGAGGAGGAAGAACACGCGCGGCGACCACTTGTTCGTCACCGTGGCGACGATAAGCGAGAGCAGCGTTCCGAAGAGGCCCGCGTACACCACCGCGCTGAGGGTCGGGGACAAATTCATGGCGCTCCGTCCGCGGGATCTTGGGGAGAGTAGGTGTCAGGGGCGAGGTTGAAGGCGAGGAGCGGTTCCCCGGCTCCCCTCGGTATCGGAAGGGCGGAGGAAGAACGTTCACGCGCCGATAGCATATCCGGCCCGCGAGGCGCGGCACCGGAATTCTCCCCCGGCGCGGGACGCGCGGGAAGGAGGGGGGCGGGTTCGTCCGTCAGGAGCACCGCGCCGAGCGCGGGCCGCAACCGTGTGAGCGCTTCCGCGCCGCTGGCGCCCAACACGAACGCCGCAGTGGACATCGCATCCGCTTCGGCGGCGGTGGGGGCCACAACGCTCGCGCTAAGGGTGCCCGTTGCCGGCCAGCCGCGCCGGGGATCGAGTAAGTGTCCCAGTTTCCGCCCATTATACGCGAAATGCTGGTAGGTGGCAGCCGATGTCCCCAATCCCGCGTCGCGGAGGTGTACTACCCCGAGCGACGCCCCCGGTTTCGTGGGGTGCTTCAGCCCGACCGGCCAGCCCCGCGCATCACCCGGCGCAGCCCCGATCGCATAAACGCTACTCCCGCCCGCGTGGAGCAGCGCGGAGCGCACGCCCCACTTCGTGCGGAGCAACTCCGCCGCGCGGTCGAGGGCGTAGCCCTTTCCGACCGCCCCGAGGTTCAGCTCCAGGCCCGCGACCCGGAACTTCACCGCTCGGCGGTCCGCGTCCAGGAGTACGTGCCGGAAGCCGCTCTGGCGCATCGCGACGGTCAGCTCGGGCGCGGCGGGCACCCCCGGGGCGCGCCGGAAGAAGCCCCACGCTTTCGTCAGCGCCCCGGTCGCGATGTCGAACGCGCCCCCGGTCTCCTTCGTCCACACCGCGCACCGCGCGAGCAGCTCGAACAGCCGGGGCTCGACTTCCACGAAGCCGTCGGCCGCCGCGGCGTTGAGGCGCGCCACTTCAGAACCGTCGCGGAAGACCGTGAGCTGCGATTCGAGTTCGTCGACGAGAGCGAGCGCGTCCTCGGCGGCCCCGATGGGGTCGGCGTGCGCCCCGACCGGAACCGCGACCTCGAACGTGGTCGCCATCGCGCGCCGGGACACGCGCACGAGCGCGAACTCGCTCGGGGCTTCCGGTTCATCGGCAAGGAGGTAATCGAGCAGCATGGAAAAGCGCTATTCATCCACAGATA
>DASWYH010001357.1:0-1861 GCA_036405095.1 Gemmata sp.
GGGACATGACGCTTAATGGGCTCTCGTTCATGAATCGCTCGAACACGGCGCCAAGAATCATGAGCCCGTCCGTCCGTAGAGCACACTAATCGTTCCCTGGAAACACCTTACAATTACGGACGGCACCGTGAATGGCCTGGCCCCATGAGCCCGCAGTTTTGCGGGAGGCACCACGACAACCCGTGGTTGTGACTCCGCTGGGGCAGACGCCCGCTGAGGTGTCGCGTTTCCGACGAACTGCGACCGCGAGGGAGCGAAAGCCGCGGCACCGTGAGGAACGGTCGCGGCTCGTCGCAAAAGGGATGATCTCGCCGGATTCGTATATGGACTGCGAACATCCCGTCCGCGGCAAAGCAGCGGGTCGTGGAGCGGTGCGGGCACCCGTAAGGCACCATCACACGCTGCGGCAAAGCAGCGGACGGGACGTCCGCGGTCCCAGGGGAACCACCCGCCCCAAACGGCTACACACTTCCGCTGCCCGCAACGCGAACCGGTTTACCCGCCTCATAGAGTTCCAGCCGGGTTTGGTAGTCGGCCCGGCGCTCGGGGTCTTCGATCAGCTCCAGCGCCTTTTCCTGGTACTTCAGCGCGTCTTCGAACTCGCCGCACTCGGCGCACGCCGCGGCGAGCGTGTCGAGGTAGCTCGGTTCGCTCCACTCGGTCAGCTCACAAGCCCGGGTGGCACACGCGCGGGCGCGGTCCCCGTTCCGCACGTCCGGGTCCGGGCACGTGGCCCAGATCCACGCCAACTGGTTGAACGTGGAGGAACTCCGCGGGTCGCGCTTCAGCGCGTCCGTGTGGTCGCGGATCGCCGCGGCGTACTTCCGGAGCGCGTAGTGGACGCCGGCGCGCTCGTTGTACGGCATCGGGGCGCCCGGCGCGAGCTTGATCGCCTCGTTGAAGTCCGCCAGCGCCCCGTCGAGGTCCCCCAGCGCCTTCCGCGCGTTGCCGCGGATCTCGAAGGCCCGGACCGCGCCCGGGAGCTTCCGGACGACCTCGTCCGCATCGGCCACGGCCCCGGCGTTGTCGCGCGTCAGGAACCGACAAATCGCCCGGCCCAGGTGCCCGAACGGGTCGCCCGGCTTCAGTTCGAGTGTGGCGGTGTAATCCTCGATGGCCGCGGCGTAATCGCCCGCGTGCTGCCGAACGGCGGCCCGCAGCGAGAGCGCGCCCGCGTTCTCGGGATCGGCGCTGAGGACCGCGGACGCGTCCGCGGTCGCGGCGTCGAAGTCTTCGAGGTCGAGGTACAGTTGCGCGCGCCACAGGCGGTAGCGCGGCGCGTTCGCGGGGTCGGCGCTCATCGCGGCGGCGAAGTCCCGGAACGCGGACTCGCTGTCCCCGCGGTCGGCGTGGCACCGGGCGCGGAGCGCGATCAGCCCCACCCGCGCGGGGTCGAGCTTGAGCGCCCGGTTGCAGTCCTCAATGGCCTGGTCGTACTGCACCTGCGCGAACAGCTCTTCGGCGCGGGCGGCGTAGGCCTGGGCGTCGTCCGGTTTGAGCCGCAGCGCCTGGTCGAGGTCGTTGAGGGCGCGCACCCGGTCGCCCATCTCGATGTACGCGTGCGCGCGGAAACGATACCCGGCGGCGTCGCTGGGGCGCAACCGGATGGCCCGCGAGTAGCACTCGACGGCTTCCTGGTAGTCGCCGGCGGTGAGCGCGCGGTGCCCGCGCGTGAAGAGCTCGTGGGCGTCGTCGGTGGCGCGGTCGCGTGGCATGTGCGAGGGTCGTCCCGGGGCTTCGAGGGCTCGGTTCGCGCGAACTCAGGGTGTCAGAAAGGACCGGCGGCGCGAGCAACCGGTTCGGGTATCTTATCCGACACCCGCCCCCGAGTGAAACCGAGATACCGCTCTTCGGACGGGCA
>DASWYH010001358.1:0-3251 GCA_036405095.1 Gemmata sp.
GGTGTGACCGACCGATCACACCGCGGGTGAATCCCGGCGGGAACGAATCCCGTTCCGAGCCGGTTTCGTAACGGGTGCGCGGCTCGCACCCGTTACGAAGGCGACCGGCCACCGCCGGTAGTCGAACCACGTTCCGGGCCAGAGCCGGTCCAACTGCCGCGGCACCGGCTTTGACCCGCGGGCGCAACGTGTGCCCGGACCACCCGCCCACCTTTCGTGACCATCCCGTCGCCCTCGTGCTCCTCACGTTGGCCACCGGCTCGTGGCAGGCCGTCTCCGATCTCGCCCTCCGCATGATCGGTGTTGAGGTCGCGCCGAAAGGGAGGCCCGCAGCAGGGCGAGGCGCGCCTCCCGAGGAGCGGCGCACGAGCCCCACCCGCAAATGGACCGACGAGGCGCGAAGTCCCGCCGAAAATGGGGTGCCCCGGGTTGGCCCCATTTCGCCACTGCGGCCGCCCGGTCAGCCTTCGCGCACCGCGAACGCGCAAGCCCTCCCTTTGCAACCTTACCCGGTGCCCGGGTGCCTCGTTCCGGGTACGATGTTCACCGTCCCGTTCCTCTTCATCGGACGTTGCCACCATGCGCCGCCCCGTTACGCTGCTCCTCGCGCTGATCGCGCTCGCACCACAGACCCGCGCCGCCGACCCGCGAGTTGCGGCCCCCCTGCAGCCCTTCGTTGAGAAGAACGAACTCGCCGGGGCCGTGGTCCTCGTAGCCGGGCCGGACAAGGTGCTGGCGGTTGAAACCGCGGGGCTCGCGGACCGCGAGTCGAAGACCGCTATGAAACCCGACAACCTGTTCTGGATCGCGTCCATGACCAAACCCATGACCGCTGCGGCGGTCATGATGCTCGTCGACGAAGGCAAGGTCGCGCTGGACGACCCGATCGAAAAGTACCTGCCCGAGTTCAAAACCGCGATGGTGGTCGCGGAGCAGGACAAGGACCACGTGTTGCTGAAGAAGCCGAAGCGCCCGCCCACATTGCGCGACTGTCTCCGCCACACGAGCGGGATGCCGTTCGGCTCGGCTCTGGAGTCGCCGACCATCGACAAACTGGAGCTGAAGGATGCGGTCCGCAGCTACGCGATCACCCCGCTCCAGTACGAACCGGGACCGAAGTATGCGTACTCGAATGCCGGCATCAACACGGCGGGGCGCATCATCGAAGTGGTGAGCGGGATGAGTTACGAGGACTTCATGGCGAAGCGGCTGTTCGCGCCGCTGGGGATGAGCGACACGACGTGGCGGCCCGCCGGCGAGCAACTGAAGCGCGTGGCGGCGACGTACAAACCGGGCAAGGAGAAAGTGGGGCTGGAGCGGACCCCCATCGCCCACCTGGCGCAACCGCTGAGCGCCCCGACGCGCCAGCCGTGTCCCGGCGGCGGGCTGTTTTCAACCGCAACGGACGTGGCCGCGTTCGGGCAGATGATCTTGCGGGGCGGCACCGCACCGGACGGTAAGCGGCTGCTCTCCGAGAGCGCCGTGCGCGAGTTGACGGGCACGCAAACCGACGACCTGCTCAACAAGGGCAAAGGCGAGGGCGGGTACGGCTTGGGGTTCAGCACCACGCGCAAGGCGAAGGCCGGCGGCCCGGCGGTCGCGGGCGCGTGCGGGCACGGCGGCGCGTACGCGACGAACGTGTGGATCAACCCGGACAAGAAGCTGGTGCTGGTATACATGGTGCAGCACGCCGGGTTCCCGGGTGAGGGCGGTAAGGCCCGCGGCGCGTTCGAAAAGGTCGCCACTGAGTTGTACGGGAAGTGACGCGGCCGAATCTCGTGTTGTGGGGGGCGGGTGACACGTCTCCGCTGTACTTCGTGTCGCCAGGGCCGAGCGCCTGGGGCGTCGTTCAGGCCGCGGCCCGAAATACGCCTCCAGTTTACTCCGGCTGAGAGGCTATTCGAGGGGGGCTGCCGTTAAGCTGATCCGGTCCGGCACCGGCCGCACCTTGTCATGGTGCCGATCGAATCAACAACCAATAACAGGTGCTCACGGTTCCGGGGGCGCCGAGGGTCACAGGGGCTCGAAATAGAAGCGAATCGATTTTGCGGTGGCCGGTGGGCTCCCACACCCACACGGGGCACGGAGGCGCGAGTGCCACGAGGACCACGGCCCGGCTGATAGGACGGAGAGGCGCCCCGCGTACCATAACTCAAAACACCAGACGCGCGACACACAATTGTCAACCTCCGGCCCCGGCTCTTGCGCCCACGTCACTTCAGAATTGCGAGGCTGTTGTGCGCGTGGCCGGTGTCGCGAATCTGTTGGACGCTGACCGTTGCGGACGGCTTCAGGCCGGGGCGCACGTAGTACACCACGACGTGCGCGAGGGCCGCTTCGGTCGGGATGCGCTGCTGTTGTGCGGCGGGCCGGCCCGACTCGTCGCCCGGCATCTGGATCATCCACCGATCATTGCCGGGAAGGTCGTACAGCGTGAGCGTCCGGTTGTGTTCGTCGTAGGAGATGCGGTCCGCGTCTGGGGCCGGCAACTTGGTGCGCAGTGTCACCCATGCCGGGTCGTCGGTGCCGACCCCAGCGGACGGGGCCGGTCCACCGGTCGGGGCGATGGCGCCCCCGCACCCGGTCAGCGCGAGCGGGAGAACGAGCAGCACCGCTAACCGAGCACGGCCGATCGGTTGGGTGGTTCTGAAAGTGATCATGGAACCCTCCTCCGTGGGGCGCCTTTCAGGGAGAGGCGATGTCCGGACCGGAGCCCCAGAGTGATACCGGCGAGGGAGGGCGGACCAAACACCGAATGCACCCGCGGGGCAGGCCGCATACTTGAAACGTAGCACTCGGTTCTGTCAAGCGGAAGATAAGTCCTCAAAAACCCCTGGCTCGCAGCCCGCTCCCGGACTCGTGGCCGGAGTGACCGGAAGCGCTTCCCGCGCACGCGGCAGACACGGGCCAGTGGCGAGGGCTCAACCGCAAAGTGGCACCTCCGCCCCCGCTTCGCACGTGCGCCCGCTGACGGTGCCCTTTGTGACGAGCCGCGACCGCCTTGACCGTGGGCGCCGCGCGTCATCAGCGGGCCGGTTGCGCCCGTCCCGGTGCGAACCCGTGAACGTAGGTGTCCGCACCGGATGCCTCGGCGGTGGTACTTTCGAGCGCGAGCGCGGCGGCCATCACCGCGACCCCGGTCCCCCCGACGGGCGTCGGTGAATCGCCCCCCCCGACGATCTTGGGGGCAACGAACACGTGGAACTCGTCGATCGCGTTCGCATCAAGGAACGAGCCGAGCAGCCCGGTCC
>DASWYH010001359.1:0-3830 GCA_036405095.1 Gemmata sp.
GCTGCCGGCCCGCGAGCTGTGGGACCAGATCAGCTACGCCGCGTGGAGCTGCGCCGACCCCGGCGTGCAGTTCCACACCACCATCAACGAGTGGCACACGTGCCCGCTCGACGGCGAGATCCGGGCCAGCAACCCGTGCTCGGAGTATCTGTTCCTCGACGACACGGCGTGCAACCTCGCGTCGCTGAACCTGACCACGTTCTTCGACACGAAGGCCAACAAGTTCGACATCGAGGGCTACCGGCACGCGGTCCGCATCTGGACCATGATCCTCGAAGTCAGCGTGTACATGGCGCAGTTCCCGAGCCCGTCAGTGGCGCAGAAGTCGTTCGACTTCCGCACGCTCGGCCTCGGGTACGCGAACCTCGGCGCGCTGCTCATGGTCCAGGGCATCCCCTACGACTCGCCCGAGGGGCGCGCGCAGTGCGGCGCGCTGACCGCACTCATGCACGCCGGCGCCTACGCCGCCAGCGCCGAAATGGCCGCCGAGGTGGGACCGTTCGCGCGGTACGGGGCCAACCGCGATCACATGCTCCGCGTGATCCGCAACCACCGCCGCGCGGCGTACAACGCGGCCCCGGCCGAGTACGAAGGGCTCAGCGTATACCCGGTCGGCATCGACGCGCGGTACTGCCCGCCGGACCTCCTGGCCGCGGCCCGGCGCGAGTCCGACCGGATGCTCGAACTCGGCGAGCGCCACGGCTACCGCAACGCGCAGGTCACGGTGATCGCGCCGACCGGAACCATCGGCCTCGTGATGGACTGCGACACCACCGGCATCGAGCCCGACTTCGCGCTGGTGAAGTTCAAGAAGCTCGCCGGGGGCGGCTACTTCAAGATCATCAACCAGTCGGTGCCGCCGGCGCTCGCGAAGCTGGGGTACGCGCCCTGGCAGGTGGACGACATCGTCCGGTACAGCCGCGGGGCCGCAACGCTCCACGGGTGCCCGCACATCAACCCGGCGGTGCTGAAAGCCAAGGGCTTCACCGACGAGTTGCTCAAGAAGATCGAGGCCCAACTGCCGGGTACGTTCGAACTCCCCTTTGTGTTCAACACCTGGACGCTGGGCGAGGACTTCGTCAAGAACGTGCTGAAGGTGCCCGCCGAGGCGCTCGCGAGCCCGACGTTCGATATCCTCACGCACCTGGGCTTCTCAAAGGCGCAGATCGCGGAGGCGAACGGCTACGTCTGTGGCACGATGACGATCGAGGGCGCCCCGCACCTCAAGGCCGAGCACTACGCGGTGTTCGATTGCGCCAACAAGTGCGGCAAGACCGGCAAACGGTATCTGTCGTGGGAGTCGCACATCCGCATGATGGCCGCGGCGCAGCCGTACATCAGCGGGGCGATCTCGAAGACCATCAACATGCCCTACGACGCCACCGTCGAGGACGTGAAGCGGGCCTACCTCCTGTCCTGGCAGCTCATGACGAAGGCCAACGCGCTCTACCGCGACGGCTCGAAGCTGAGCCAGCCGCTCAACAGCGTGGCCGACTCGCCCGAGGCAGCGCTGCTCGCGTCGGTCGCCCCCGACGCCGAGAAAGCCGAAGCGAAGGCGCCGCAGGTGCAGGTGGCGGAGAAGATCACGGAGCGGATCGTTCACCGCTACATCGCCAAGCGCCGGCGGCTCCCGGACCGGCGCGCGGGGTACACGCAGAAGGCCCGCATCGGGAGCCACAAGATGTACATCCGCACGGGCGAGTACGAAGACGGCACCCTCGGCGAGATCTTCATCGACATGCACAAGGAGGGCGCGGCCTTCCGGAGCATGACGAACTGTTTCGCGATCGCGGTCTCGCTCGGGTTGCAGCACGGGGTGCCGCTCGAAGAGTACATTGATGCGTTCCTGTTCACCCGCTTCGAGCCGAACGGGGTGGTCCAGGGGAACCCGTACATCAAGATGTCCACGTCGATCATCGACTACATCTTCCGGGAACTGGCGATCACGTACTTGGACCGCAAGGACCTCGCGCACGTGCTCCCGGAAGACCTCCGGGGCGACACGATGCACGACGACGAGGACGACCCCGACTTCGACGGCGAGGTGGTGGTGAGCACCCGCACCGTGGACCCGAAGGCCGTGCCGAAAGCGGTGATCGAGCACCCGCGCTCGGCGCACGCGAAGCCGACCGGGTCCAGCGGTCCGAAGCCCGGCAGCGACGTGATCCAGACGCCCCCGCCGCGCGCCACGAACGGCAACGGGAACGGGCACACCAACGGGAACGGCAACGGCGGAGCCAAGGCGAGCAACGGGACCGCAACCGTGCTGCCGCCGCGGAACAGTTACGCCCCGGTCGCCGGGACGCAATCGGACCGCATCCGCGCCGCGCGGCTGAAGGGCTACGAAGGTGACCCGTGCTCGAACTGCCAGCAGATGACGCTGGTGCGCAGCGGGGCCTGTATGAAGTGCGACACCTGCGGCGAAACCACCGGCTGCGGGTGAGTTACGAACCGAAGGGGGCTCCGGCGGAGGGCCCCCTTCTCTGTCAGGTGCTATCAACTCCCGTAGTTGCCGGTTGGAGGTATTTGGTAGGGTCCCCTGTGCGTTGCGCGGCCGGGGGTGAGCCAGTAGGCCAGTGACCAGACGCGCACGGTGAGCCCGGCGGCCAGCACCGGGGTTCGAGCCCAATAGCAACCGTCCTCACCTTTCACTCGCAGTGTGCGGACGGGCCAGCAGAAGTTGTAGCTGAAGTGGCTGAACGCGGTCGCGGCCCGGCAGGTGCCTCAGTCCTCCATAACAAAGTGTGGCGGCAACGATCGAGCACCCGCCCGGGGATGTCGGCCACCGCACCTGCCGGGTCGGGCCAGCGGATGTCCATCACATCCCGCTCGGGCATACGGTCGAAGGCACCGCTCACTCCGGGTTGGTCGTGAGGTCGCCGACGGGCTTCTTGTCCTTCAGGTTCCACACCCGCACCTTGCCCGTGAAGTCGCCCACGAAGACCCGCTCGCCGTCGTGCGCGAACACCGCCCGCGAGGGCACATCGGTGAACCCCTCCAGCCGCGCCACCTGGCTCCCGTCGGCCTTCCACACGCGCGCCGTGTTGTCGCGCCCGCAGGTCACGAACTGCCCGTTGCGGGCGTACTGCACCGCCAGAACGCCCGGCAACTTGCCCCGCGCTGCCGGCGGGGCCTTTGCATCCACCTGCGCATTGACCGACCGTGCCGGGAACCCGTCCTCCGCGTACCACAGGATCACGCGGCCGTCCTCACTGGCCGAGGCGAGCATCAGCGAGTCCGCGCGCCAGCTCAGCTCGGTGACCGCGTCCTTGTGGTCGCCGAGGGTGAACACGATGCCCCCGGTCGCGGGCTCCCAAACGTAGGCGCCGCCGTTGCGGTCGCCGCTCGCGAGCATCTCCCCGTTCGGGCTGAACTCCAGCGCCGTCACCCAGTCGGTGTGCTTCTTGATCTTGCGCTTCAGCTCGCCCGTTGCGGTGTCGTAAATCTTGACGAGCTTCCCCGGCCCGCCCAGCGCGACGAACTTGTGATCGGGGCTGATGTCCGCGGCCAGAACGATGTCGGCCTCGTCGCCGATCTCGGTCACGCGCTTCCCGGTGGTCACGTCCCAGATCACGACCCGCCCGGCCGCCGCACCGCGCCCGCCGCCGGCGAGCAGCCACTTCCCGTTGCGGCTGAACCTCAGCACGTGCGGGATCCGCTCCGGGAACGCCAGGGTGCCCAGAAGCTTGAGCGTGTCGGAGTGGTAGAGCAGCACGCGCTCGTGGCCGGAAACGGCGACCAGCGGCGCCCACGGGCTCGCGGCCAGAGCGGTCACCGGGTGCGCCCGCTCCGTCTTCGCGAGTTTCACGGCCGGGAGCAGTCCCGGCATC
>DASWYH010001360.1:0-4615 GCA_036405095.1 Gemmata sp.
TGCCGGTGAGGAACCCAGCTCTCGCCGGTTGTTGAGATACAACCGCATCAACTGTGAACGCTTACCGTCGTTGTACTCCCAGTTCACCGCAACTACCGCGTACCCTACGGCCCGAACGGGTTCCTCCGCGACCGCGTAAAAGCGCACCTTGTCGAGCACCTCCCACACCGCGAACCGCTTCTCGTCGGAGAGCTTCTTGTGCTGCTTGGCCCACCACCCGGCCCAATCGGTGGTGCCGCCCTTCTTCGGCGCCGGCGGGTCGATCCCGTGATCCATGAGCCAGTCACGGAGCCGCGGTTCATCCAGGTGCGTCCAAAAATGGACCCCGGCGCCGCAGGTGAACGGGTTCACGCTCTTACGGCACGCGTTCTCGTGTGCCGCACGCGCCGCATCGGCGGCGTCGAACGTATCGAACGAAGCCACCTCGCGCGCCCCCGGCTGCCGTTCCCACGTGCCGCCGTAGTATTCGATCCAGTTGAGGCGCTTCAGAACGAAGCGCGTCCCCGTTTTCGTCATGCCGAACCTCCGAAGAAACGTGAGGACAGCATAACGAGTGCAAGAGGGAAGAGCGAGGTGCGCAACGGAACAAAAAACCGGCATACGCCGTGCCCTGCATTCAACAGCAGGAACACGGCGTACGCCGGTCGTCAACTGAAACGGGCAGCTTAGCGCACGCCACCCTTGTACTTCTTGGTGCTGCGGAGTTTGTGCTTGCGGGCCTTCCGGCGCTTCTTCGAGGCGTTCCGCTGGCTCTTCGGTGCGTGCTGAATGCCCATCTCGTTCGTTCTCCCCAAATGTGAATGCGAAAGCGGCATTCTAGCAACGCCCGCACCCGCCGCCCATATTACCAGCAGGGCCGTTGAGTTCTCGGTTGTCCTGATATCACCACAGGGCCGTTTAGGCCCTGGATATCACCAGGGCTGTCCCAGCGCCCGGGCCACGAGGTCATAGCCATCGGATGCGGTGATTTTGGCGCGGACGAAGTCGCCGGGGCGCAGGTTCTTGCCCTTCACGCGCACTTCGCAATCGATCTCGGGTGCGTCGGCGTATGTGCGCCCGCGGAAGTGGTTCGCGAACTCCGGGTCCGGCCCGTCGATTACGACGGGGTGCTCTTTGCCGACCTGGGCTTCCGCCCAGCCGAACGCCACCTGCTGTTGCACCTCCATGATCGCCGCGACCCGGGCCGCTTTGACCTCTTCGGGCAGGTGCCCGTCGAGCTTCTCCGCCGGCGTTCCGGGTTCGAGCGAATAGGGAAACACCCCCACGCGCTCGAACTTGAACTCGGCGACGAAGTCGCGCAGCTCCTCGAACTCGGCTTCGGTCTCGCCGGGGAACCCGCTGATGAACGTGGTGCGGATCGCCAGGTCCGGCCACTTCTCGCGCAGCCGGTGCAGAAGGCCCTCGGTCGCCGCGCGGTCCACCCGACGAATCATCCGCTTCAGCACGCGATCGGAAATGTGCTGGAGCGGCATATCGAGGTAGGGGATAATCTTCTTCGCGCCCGCGAAGGTCTCGATCAGCTCGTCCGAGATGTGTTCGGGGTACGCATACAGGGTGCGAATCCACTCGATCCCTTCGACCCGGTCCAGTTCGCGCAGCAACTCGGGCAGGCGCGTGCGGCCGTACAGGTCCATCCCGTAGTAGGTGGTGTCCTGTGCGACGATGATGAGTTCGCGGACCCCGTCGGCCGCGAGTTCGCGGGCCTCGCGGATCACCTCTTCGATGGGTTTGGTGACGTGCTTCCCGCGCATCTTCGGGATCGCGCAGTAGGTGCAGAGGCGGTCACAGCCCTCGCTGATCTTGAGGTACGCGAAGTGCCTCGGTGTGATGCGGAGGCGGGCCGTGTCTTCGAGCGCCCGCACGGGCGCGGGCCGGAACAGCGACTTCTGTTCGTCCCGTTGGGAAACGGCCCGGTCCACCACCTCGGCGATCTCTTCGCGGCCGAACACGCCCACGATCTGATCGACCTCGGGCACGTGCTCCAGCAGCACCTCGCGCTGCCGCTCGGCCATGCACCCGGCGACGACCACGGCCCCGACCTTCCCGGCCTTCTTGAGCGCGAGCATCTCGCGAATGACCGCGAGCGACTCCTGCCGCGCGGGCTCGATGAACCCGCACGTGTTCACAACCACGACATCGGCGCCGCTGGCGTCGGGCTGGAGCGAGTACCCGTCCTGTGCGAGCTTGCCCAGCATCCGCTCGCTGTCCACGGTGTTCTTGGGGCAGCCCAGCGACACGAAGGCGAGGGTGCCCGGAGCCTTCGGCGCGGCGCCCCCTGGAGTTGTGGTCGTCAGCGGCAGACTCGTGACTGGCATTCGGTTGCAACTCGGCGGCGGGTTCGGCGAAGGTCGAACAGTCTTTATAGATGGTCGCGCATGAACGTGCAAGGAAACGAGGGCCGCCCCATCCAGGGCAGGGCATTCGCCTCTTGGCGGCACGAGAGCGCCCGGGCACAATAAGGACTTCGGGCCGCACGTCGCCGGGTCGGAAGTCGTGAAGCCAACAAACAACTGAGGAGCTATTTATGTTGCGTTTCGCTCGTGTGGCTGCGCTCGCGGCCTTCGTCGGTGCGCTCGGTTCGGTCGCCACGGCCGAGGACAAGAAAGAAGAAAAGGGCGAGGTGCTGAAGAAGGTCATTGAGGTGAAACACGAATTCGACAAGGACAAAAAGAAACTCACCCTGACGGCGGTCGGCCAGGTTCCGACCGGCGGGTGGAGCGGAGCGAAGCTGACCCCGCGCAAAACCAAAGAGGCGCCGAAGGACGGGATCTACGAGTTCGACCTCACCGCCGTGCGCCCGAACGGGATCGTGACCCAGGTCATCTCGCGGGTGAAGGCGAGCCACACCTGGGAGAACCCGCCCGCCGACATCAAAGGTGTGAAGGTGCACGGCACCGGCGAGGGCACGAAGACCATCCAGTTCGACAAGTGACGCCGCCGGGCTTGGTGTCGGAAAATTCGCGCCCCGGCGCGCCGCGGCGGCCGTATTGGTCGGCGGTACGAAGGACACCAGGAGCCGCGAGTTCTACACAACACAAAGAGCCGCGCGCCCCAACGCGCGGCTGGCGCTCGCCTTGCTGACCGAAACCAAAGCGCTCGTCACACGTGAAACTCTTCTTCCTGACCTCCGAACTGGGCAACAGTGACGCGGCGGGCCAGCTCGCGCTGCTCGCGTGCGGCCTCGTTCAGCACGGGTTCGAGGCCGGGGTGGGGGTGCTCGGCCCCGCGACCGGGCCAGCCGCCGACGCGCTCCGGAGCGCGGGCGTCGGGGTGGCCGCCCTGCCGCTCCGGCACGTCCTCGATTTCAGCGGCATGCGCCGGCTCCGGCACACGGTGCTGGGGTTCGGGGCGCCGATACTGCACACGTTCGGCCCGGACGCCGCCCGCACCGCTCGGCTGTGCCTGCTGAGCGCGGAAGACGGTAACGCCCCGCGGTTCGTGGCCTCGGCGGCCCAAAGCGCAACCGCTGGCATCGGCGGCTGGTTCACGGCCCGACAGGTGCGCCGCGCGGACCGGGTGATCGCGACCGGATGGGTCGAAGCGGAGCGGTATCGCGAAGCCGGGGTCACCGGCGACCGGCTCACCCGCATCGCGCCGGCGGCGCCACCGGGTGTGGAACCGCCGGACCGCGCTGCGTTCTGCCGGGACATCGGCGCGCCGGGGGACGCGCGGTTCGTCTTTTCGGGCGGACACCTCGACGCCGCGCACGGGTTGAAAGACGCCGTGATGACTTTCGACATGCTGCGGTACGTTTCGCCCGCGCTGAACCTCGTGCTCACCGGGGACGGCCCCGACCGCACCGGAGCGGAAAACCTGGGCCGGGCGCTCGCGTTTGACGATTTCCGTGTGCGGTTCACGGGGTGCCGGGCCGACCTTCCGGCGGCCGTTCGGCTCGCGGATCAGGTGTGGGTTCTGTGTGCGCGCGGCGGCGCGTGTCTGGCGCTCCGGGCGATGGCCGCCGGGCGCCCGCTGATTGCGTACCGCACGCCGGAAATCGAAGAGATCATCGACGATGGCGAAACGGGTTACCTGGTGGCACCGGGTGACCGTGCGGCACTCGCAACCAAGGCACAAGAACTCTTCACGGACCCCGAGACGGCCGCACGGATCGGCGCAACCGCACAGAAGCGCGCGGCGGAGCGGTTCGGCGCGGCCCGAATGGTCGAGCAACACGCCCGCGTGTACCAGGAACTGGTGGGGTGAGAACGGCGCTCGTTCCGCGGACGACCGAAGCACGAACGAACGCGGGCCGAACGCTTTTTGGTAACCGTGCTCGTTGGGGCTCTCTCTGCGTACCCCCGGGCGCCCTCTTGGGAACATGGCCCCCTCACAGAGGCCGGCTACTTTGTGCCCGTCAGAGCCAGGAAGTTTCGCAGGATGGTGGGGCCTTCCACCGTGAGGAAGCTCTCGGGGTGGAACTGGACCCCGTGCAGCGGCCACGTTTTGTGCCGCACGCCCATGATCTCGCCCTCGGCGGTCCAGGCCGACACTTCAAAATCCGGGTTGCTCCACGTCTCCTTCTTGATGACGAGCGAGTGGTAGCGGGTCGCGTCGAACGGGTTGCTGAGCCCCACAAACAGCCCCTTGCCGTCGTGGTAGATCGGCGACACCTTCC
>DASWYH010001361.1:0-8171 GCA_036405095.1 Gemmata sp.
GAAAAGGGGCGCTCGTGCTGGAACGCGGCGCGCCGGGGGCTCGCCCGAGCGGCGCGGGGTGCCGATCCGTTGGCCGGTCGGGAGAGCGTAGAGCACAGTGGGAGCCCGCGCCGGCTCGTTCTGACGCGGGTGCCCCTCCTCACGGTGGGGGCTCGTGTCAGGGGTCGTGCCGCTCTCGGCGTGGCCCCGGTATCAGGGGAGGGACCGGGGCGCGCTGCCGGGCAGCTCCAACTCGAACGTTTCCGCGCTCACAAATGCGCCGGTCGCCAGGTCGTACACCCGGCGCGTGCCCGTGAGGTGGTGCCCGTCGATGGCGTACTCGTGGTAGCCCCAGCGCTTCGTTTGCGTCGAGCTCCCCGCGCAGATGGTCGGGAAGGGGAGGTCCGGTGCGGGCGGCAGCACGTACCAGTGGTGCCGGTGCCCGTGCAGCCACAGGCTCACGCCGCACTCGGTCGCGGCGTCGCGCGCGGCGCGCCAGTCGTGCAACCGGTGCCAGCGCGGTTCGATCCGGTGCCCCTCTTTCAAGAGGGGGTAGTGGCTGACCACGATGCGCGGGCCGCTGTCGAGCGTGGCGCAGAGGGCGCGGAACCGCTCCAGTTGTGCGGCGCCGACGCGCCCGGTCGCGTCCCAGAACAGGAAGTTCGGCTTGGCGGAGTTCAGCGCGATCAGCCACACGTGCCCGACCTTTCGCGCGAACGGGTACGTTTCGTTGCTCGTGCGCCGGCCGTGCTGCCAGCCGGCGAACGCGCTTTCAAAGTACCGGTGGCGAACGGCGTGGTTGATGTAGAGGTCGTGGTTCCCCGGAACCGCGACCCCCGGCGGCAGCGCCGCATCGCCCACGCCCAGTTTGCTCGCGGCCTCGCGCAGTTCCGCGGGGAAGCCCAGGGTGCTCGCGTCGCCGGAGAAGACGAGCTGGTCGAACCCGCGGGTGCCGAACTCCCGGCGCAGCGCGGTCGCCACGTCGCCGGCGTGCCGGAACCGGGTCCCGCGGCCGAGCAGCTTCACGTTCGCCCAGCCCGCGGGCCGCTTGTTGAACGCGTCGCGGACCCGCCACCCGAGCGGGCGGGCGGTCAGGTGGATGTCGCTGAAGTGGGCCAGACGGATCATTGCGGCGTGCGGAGGGCGGAGGGCGGAGAGCGGAATAAGATCCCCGGGTGCGGCGAGCGCGGCCGTGGTGCTGCTGTCTTACGAGCCCGCACTCCGATATTCCGCACCCCCAGTTCTCCGATGATCACCTACGGCTTCTCCGGCAAAGTGGTTCTGGTCACCGGCAGCTCGCGCGGGATCGGCGCCGCGGTGCTGTCCGCGTTCGCCCGGGCGGGCGCCACGTGCGTGCTGCACTACTGGGCCGATCCGAGCGGCGAGAACCTGCGCGACGCCGAAGCGCTCGCGGCCCAACTGCGCGAGCTCGGCAGCGGCCCGCCGGTCCACCTCTTCGCGGCCGACGTGCGCGCCGCGGAGCCGATCGAATCGCTGATGAGGCAGGTGAAGGAACAGTTCGGCGGCCTCGACGTGCTCGTGAACAATGCCGGTATCATCAAGGACCGCACCCTGAAGAAGATGACGCTCGACGAGTGGCACGCGGTGCTCCAAACGAACCTGGACGGCGTGTTCCACTGCTGCAAATACGGGACCGAGATCATGCGCGACGGCGGGCGCGTGGTGAACATGGCGTCGGTCGCCGGTCTGGTCGGGTTCCACGGGCAGACCAACTACGCCGCGGCAAAAGCCGGCGTGATCGGCCTGACGCGCGTGCTCGCGAAGGAGCTGGCCCGGCGACACATCACGGTCAACGCGGTCGCGCCGGGGGTGATCCAGACCCCCATGCTCGGCGAGGTGCGGCCCGAGGTGATGGCCGAGTACCTGAAGCAGATCCCCATCGGGCGGCTCGGGCGGCCGGACGACATCGCGAACGCGGTGCTGTTCCTGGCGTCCGAAGAGAGCGGGTACATCACCGGGCAGGTGCTCCCGGTCACCGGCGGCTGGGTGTGAGCGCCGAAATGTTCCGCGGTTCGGGAGCGCTCAACCGCGCCCGAGCGACTAATAAGGGCGCGCGCCCTCCCGGGCCGCGCGCTGGCCGTGCCGGCGGTGCCCGGGTAAGTTGATCCCCGCTCACCCCCCGCTCACACCCCGAAAGGGCTCCCCCCCGATGAAGCGACACGCGATCCGCAGTTCGGTGCTGTTCGTCCTCCTCGTCGCCGCGGTGTCCACCGCCCGCGCGCAGGTCCCCCAGGACGTGGTGGAAGTGCGCAACCGCAAGGACGGCAGCACCAAGACCTACAAGGGGCTCTTGAAGGTCACGCCCACCGGGTTCCAGGTGTTCACCGGCGAGAAGTTCGACAAGCCCGGTGAAGCGTTCGCGCCCGACGACCTCGTGAAGGTCTCCATCGGTGACCTGCCGGGCGTGGACCGCGACGCGATCAACTCCCTCAAGGCGAAGGAAGAGAAAAAGACGACCAAGGACCTCGCGGAGGCCGCCGCCGGGTACAAGGCGCTGTCGAAAGCGGGCCTCGCGGACCGCAGCAAGCGGTACCTCGACTACAAGACCAACGCGCTCAACCAGGCGGTGCTCGACGACCTCGATCCCGGCAAAGAGTGGCAGGACAAGGCCGACAAGCTGATCTCCGAATGGAAGGGGTTTCTGGCCGATTACAAGCCCGCGTTCGGGTGGGAGATGTGGCCGGCGGCGCGGGCCGTGACCCGGTTGCTGGTCGAGCGCGGCAAGTACAGCGACGCGGCGGCCGTCTGGGCCAACCTGCGGAAGGCCCCCGAGCTCCCGCCGAGCGCCCGGATCGAAGCGGGGCTCCAGGAAATGGACTTCCAGATCCGGGCGAAGGCGTACTCGAACGCGATCGTCCTGGCCGCGGACCCGGAGATGAAGAAGGCGACCGGGACCCGCAAGGAGCAACTCGGCATCTACGAGATGACCGCAAAGGCCGGGAGCGACGCCAAGCACCTCGACGGGGTGGACAAGGTCAAGGCGGCGATGGACAAGACCAAAGACCCGACGGTCCACGCGACCGGGTACGCGATGATGGGTGAGCTGTACCTCGCCGCCGGCAAGCCCCGCGACGCGATGTGGATGTTCCTCTGGGTCGAAACGGTGGTGAACCAGGACAAGGACGAGGTGTTCAAGGCGATCGCGCGGCTCACCGAACTGTTCACCGCTCAGATGGACGAGGACCAGACCAAAAAGTACCGCGAGAAGATCAAGCGCTACCGGTCCCTCTTCTAACCGACCGCAACCGCCACCGCGTCCATGGCTTGCGCCCGCCGGGGCGGTGGCTTCGGGGTCCGGTTCTTCCTCCTATTCGTGTTACCGCGCCCGGCGCGCGCGAGTTCCGTGATCTTTGGATTGTCGCGTTTTGGCGCTCGGGGTAAACTGTGCAAAGATTGCCCGTTGTCGTCGGTACGAGGCGATTCGCATGTGGGCCGTTGCACTTCTCGTTGCGGACGAGTCTCTGAACCGGCCGAGCGACCCCCTGAGCCGCCCCGAACTCCTTTACGGGATCGCCGGGCTGGTGTTCGCGCTGCTCGCCGGGGCCATCGCCATTTCGGCCGCCGACCGGTGGCGGAAGCGCACCGCGGTCCCGGCTCACGACGAGACGGACATCCTCACCACCTACCGCGACATGTACGAACACGGCGAGCTGACCGAAGCCGAGTACGCCGAGCTGCGCCGGAAGGTGGCCGAGAAGGTGAAACAGGCGCCCGCGCCGCCCAAACCCCCGGAGCCGGACCCGACCGGGCGCCCCGACCCGGCGAAGTTCGCGCTCCCGGCTCCCGGGGCCCGTTCCGAACCCGCGGCCCCGGTGGCCCCCACCGAGCCGCCCCCGCCGCCAGGAACCTCCTAGCCGGCGCCGCGAGCACAACCCGCACGGCTCGCCGACCAGTCGGCGCGATTGCGCCTGTTCTCCGGTTCCCGCGCGCCTCGACTCTCACCCGGCGGTATGATTAGGCTGAAGTCGGCCCCGCCCACTTGGTGGGGCCTCCAGAAAAGGAAATGGGGCCGGCAATTCGAAACGAACATCGAACCGGCTCCTGTGACCTTTTCCGATTTCCATGCGTCCTGACTTCTTTCAAAATTTAAGGCCCAAGATCGGGGAGCCCAATGCCTTCGGACCGCACCACCGGCGATACTGGCGGCCGTAAACCGCCCGGCACCGCCGGGCGCAACCGCAACGCATACTGTTCGTTCTGCCGTCGCAGCCACCGCGACGTCGGCCCCCTCGTCGAGGGGCCGGGCGACGTGTACATCTGCGGCGAGTGCATCGAGCTGTGCCAGTCGATCATCGACCAGGAAAAGAAGCGCCGCGGCGGGCCGAAGGTGGCCAGCTCCAGCACCCCGGCGCCGCGCTCCATCAAGGAGCGGCTGGACGGCTACGTGATCGGCCAGCAGCGCGCCAAAAAGGTGCTCTCGGTCGCGGTCCACAACCACTACAAGCGGCTCAGCCTCGACGCCGGCAGCCGGCACGAGGTGGAGATCGAGAAGAGCAACATCCTGTTCGTCGGCCCCACGGGGAGCGGCAAAACGCTGCTCGCCCGCACGCTGGCGAAGATCCTCGACGTGCCGTTCGCGATCGGCGACGCCACCACGCTCACCGAAGCGGGGTACGTGGGCGAGGACGTGGAGAACCTGCTGCTGAAGCTCCTGCACGCGGCCGATTTCGACATCGAGGCCGCGCAGCGCGGGATCATCTACATCGACGAGATCGACAAGATCGCGAAGACGAGCCAGAACGTCTCCATCACGCGCGACGTGTCCGGCGAGGGCGTGCAGCAGGCCCTCCTGAAGATGCTCGAAGGGACCGTGAGCAACGTCCCGCCGCAGGGCGGGCGCAAGCACCCCGAGCAGCAGTACATTCAGGTCGACACGTCGAACATCCTGTTCATCTGCGGCGGCACCTTCGTCGGGCTCGAGGACATCATCTCGCGCCGCCTGGGGCGCAAGTCGATCGGCTTCGGCGCGGTCGACCAGGAGCAGCGCGAGCGCACCCTCGGCGAGTTGCTGAGCCAGGTCACGGCCGACGACCTGATCGAGTTCGGCATGATCCCCGAGTTCGTGGGCCGGCTCCCGGTGCTGGCGCCGCTCGACCCGCTCGACGAGGAGGCGATGCTCCGCATCCTCACCGAGCCGAAGAACGCGCTGGTGCGGCAGTACCAGAAGCTCTTCGAGATGGAAGGGGCGGAGGTGGAGTTCGAGATCAACGCGCTGAAGGAGATCGCGCGGCTGGCGAAGGCCCGCGACACCGGCGCCCGCGGGCTGCGGGCGATCGTGGAAGACGTGATGCTCGACGTGATGTACGACCTGCCCGAAATGGAGCACAAGGGCAAGCACGTGATCACCGCCGAGGTGGTCCGCGGCGAGCGCAAGCTGGGCGAGAAGAAGCCCGGCAAGAAGAGCGCGTGACCCGAAATTGGGGAGGGTGAACCCAACGAGCGCCCGCGGGAGGAACCCGCGGGCGCTCTCGTTTCGTAGCCCCGGCGCCGCGCTTGCACCGGGTCCGGTCCAATCGATCGCCGAACTCCGATTTTGTGTGCGTTCTTCCGGGCGCGTGCCGCCCGGAACCTTTTGGCCCGACCGTCTTGCCGCTCTTGTGTGCGCGGCCCGGGTTCGCGCTCCGGTGCGTCCCGCGCGACCGGTCCAGGCGGCACAAATCGCAATCCGACTCAAGGCGCACGTCCGGTCGTGCCGATTATGACCCGCAGCAGGATGACATGCGTTGTCCGGGCTGGGCGCGGTGTATCGGGGGATGCCCGCGGAAGCGATCAGGGGAGCCGGAATCAGGGGGTGTGCTCCCCCGGGCGAGCGCCCGCCGGTCCCGCCACGGCGGCAGAGCAGGAGCGTGCCATGCGAAAGGGATTGTTGGGATCGATCGCGGCATTAGCCGCCGGCGCGGGGGCGGCCTGGGGACAGCCCCCGGTCGAGCCCGCAGGGCCGCCCGTTGGGTTCCCGGGTGCGGGCGCGGCGCCGGCGCCCGGAGCGGTTCCCGGCCTCGGAAGCGGCCCCGCCCCGGCGATCATGCCGCCGGGCAACTTCGGCGCCCCGTACGACCCGCTCGGGCTGGGTCCGGTCGGCGGGTTCGGCCCGCCCCCCGGTCCGATGTACCCGATGCCCGGCCCGTACGCCGCCCAGTCGTACCAACCGGCCCCGACCGACGGGCTCGGCGGCGCCGGGGGCGACCTGGGGTACGGGGCCGCCCCCCGGTGGTGGGTGGACGGCGAGTACCTGCTGTGGTTCAACAAGGGGCAACCGCTCCGGGCCCCGCTGCTCACGTCGAGCGCCGCGGCCGACGCGGGCATCCTGGGCCGCGCGAGCACCGCGGTGCTCGTGGGGCAGGGGCGCATCGGGTACGACGCGCTCAGCGGGATGCGGCTGCACGCCGGGTTCTTCGGCGACGAGGACCGCCGGTTCGGGTTCGACCTGGGCGGCTGGTTCACCGGTCAGGCGACCAGCGTGCAGTCGTTCGGCGCGACCGGGAACTCGGCCGGGGTCCCGGTCCTGGCCCGGCCCATCACGGACGTGAACGGGGCCACCAGCGCCCTCGTGCTCTCGGCCCCGGGCACCGGCGGGGCCAGTGCCCTGGTCACCACCCGCAACTCCGCGTTCAGCATCGAGCCGACGGCCGTGTGGAACATCTACCGGGCCGGGCCGGGCTCGCGGTTCTCCTGGTCGCTCGACTTCATCGCCGGGTACCGGTTCCTCGAACTCAAAGAGGACCTGTCGGTGGTGACCGCGACCACCCTGAGCAGCGGCACCACGACCCCGGTGTTCACCACCGGCCCGTTCGGGATCGTGACCCTGGTCGGGTCCACGATCACCCCGGCCTCGGCCACCGTCGGCGGGGTCACCATCCAGTCGCCGACGACGATCAATGTGGTGGACAGCTTCCGCACGTTCAACCACTTTAACGGCGGCACGATCGGGCTCAAGGGCGAGGGCCGGTACGGGATCTTCACCACCAGTGGGTTCGCCAAGGTGTCGCTGGGCAACCTGCACCAGCGGCTGGAGGTCACCGGGGTCACCTCGTTCTTCGATCCGGGCACCCGGGTGGGGAACGTGACGATCCGGCAGCCGCTGGTCGGGTCCGCCGTCGGCGGGGTGCTGGCGAACGCGAGCAACATCGGCAGTTACAACGACGACCGGTTCACCGCGATCCCGGAGTTCGGGGGCACCGTCGGCATCGCCCTGACCCGCGGGCTGACCGGCTACGTCGGGATCAACTTCCTGTACCTCCCGGACGTGATCCGGCCGGGCGGGCAGGCGGGCAACGTGGTGAGCAGCGCCGCGATCCCGTTCAGCTCGAGCTTCGGGGCCGCCAACGCGGTGCGTGCGCCGCGGGCGCTGTTCACCCAGGACGATTACTGGCTGGGCGGCGTCAGCTTCGGGCTCCAGCTCAAGTACTAACCGACGAAATTCGGAACGCGGAACGCGGGGCGCGGAATAAAACACCAGGAGAAACGGGAGCACGCACCGTCCCCTCCTGTGTTTTGTTCCGCACCCCGCATTCCGAATTTGCACATGAACGTGTTGAAACTGGGGCTCCCGGCCGGGTCGCTACAAGAGGCGACCGCCGACCTGTTCCGCAAGGCCGGGTACAAGATCACCTTCCCGTCCCGCAGCTACTACCCGTCCATTGACGACCCCGAGCTGCACTGCACCCTCATCCGGGCGCAAGAGATGGGGCGGTACGTGGCCGACGGCTCCCTGGACTGCGGCCTCACCGGGCACGACTGGATCGTGGAGAGCGACGCGCACGTCACCGAGCTGTCCGAGCTCGTCTTCAGCAAGGTGAGCCGCCGGCCGGTGCGGTGGGTGCTCGCGGTGCCCAACGACTCCGAGATCCGCGAGCCGAAGGACCTCCAGGGCAAGCGCATCGCGACCGAAGTGGTCAACATCACGCGCAAGTGGCTCGCGTCCCACGGGGTGAGCGCCCAGGTGGAGTTCAGTTGGGGCGCGACCGAGGTGAAGCCGCCGAAGTTCGCCGACGCCATCGTGGAGGTGACCGAGACCGGCAGCTCGCTCCGCGCCAACAACCTGCGCATCGTGTGCGACCTGCTCAGCAGCACGACGCGGTTCGTGGCCAACCCGGTCGCGGCGGCCGACCCGTGGAAGCGCCAGAAGATGAACGACCTCATCCTGATGCTCAAGGGCGCGATGGCCGCCGAGG
>DASWYH010001362.1:0-3223 GCA_036405095.1 Gemmata sp.
TCAGCCCGAGCGCCGCGGGGCTCTGGGGGTGGAGGGCGAACCAGTTGAACCCGTGCGCGGCCAGCATGACGGGGTAGGGGGCCTTGCCGATGACCGGGAACTCGCCGCGCCCGAACAGCTCCATCGGCACCTGCCCCTGGAGCGCGTCGAGGTTCAGTTCCGTGTGCTGGGTGAACCGGGACAGGTTCGCGATCACCAGGATCGTCTCGTCCTCGTAGCGGCGGATGTAGGCGAGGATCTTGGGGTTCTCGGGGTACAGGAACTCGATGGTCCCGCGGCCGAACGCCTTGTACCGCTTCCGCAGGTCGATGACCCGCTTCATCCACCACAGGAGCGAGTTCGGGTTGTTCTGCTGGGCCTCGACGTTCACCGCCTCGTAGTGGTACTCGGGGTCGATGATGATCGGGAGGTACAGCTTCTGCGGGTTGGCGCGGCTGAACCCGGCGTTCCGGTCGCCGGACCACTGCATCGGGGTGCGGACCCCGTTGCGGTCCCCGAGGTAGATGTTGTCCCCCATCCCGATCTCGTCGCCGTAGTAGAGCACCGGCGTGCCCGGGAGTGAGAACAGCAGCCCGTTCATCAGCTCGATGCGCCGGCGGTTGTTGCCCAACAGGGGGGCGAGCCGGCGCCGGATGCCCAGGTTGATGCGCGCCTGGGCGTCCGCGGCGTAGGCGCGGTACATGTAGTCGCGCTCCTCGTCGGTCACCATTTCGAGCGTCAGCTCGTCGTGGTTGCGGAGGAACAGGCACCACTGGCACGAGTCGGGGATCGGGGGAGTCTGGTCCAGGATGTCGATGATCGGGAACCGGTCCTCGGTGCGGATCGCCATGAACATCCGCGGCATCAGGGGGAAGTGGAACGCGGTGTGGCACTCGTCGCCGGTGCCGAAGTACGCGATCGTATCCTCGGGCCACTGGTTCGCTTCCGCCAGGAACATCTTCCCGGGGAACTTCTCGTCCACGTGCTTGCGGAGCGCCTTGAGGAACGTGTGCGTCTCGGGCAGGTTCTCGCAGCTCGTCCCGTCGCGCTCGTACAGGTACGGGATCGCGTCCAGGCGCATCCCGTCCACGCCCATCTCGAACCAGTAGTCGAGCAGCGGGAGGATCGCGTCCCACACGGCCGGGTTGTCGTAGTTCAGGTCCGGCTGGTGGCTGTAGAACCGGTGCCAGTAGTACTCCTTCGCGATCGGGTCGTAGGCCCAGTTCGAGGTCTCGGAGTCGGTGAAGATGATCCGCGCCTCTTTGAACTTCTCGGGCGTCTCGCTCCACACGTAGAAGTCGCGCTCCGGGCTGCCCTTGGGCGCCCGGCGGGCGCGCTGGAACCACGGGTGCTGGTCAGACGTGTGGTTGATCACCAGTTCCGTGATGACCCGGATGTTGCGCCTGTGCGCCTCGCGCAGGAACTCCTTGAAGTCGTCCAGCGTGCCGTACTGCGGGTGGACCGTGGTGTAATCGGCGATGTCGTACCCGTCGTCCTTGAGGGGGGATGGGTAGAACGGCAGGATCCAGATGGCCGTGATCCCGAGATCGTGGAGGTAGTCGAGCTTGCTGGTGAGCCCGCGGAAGTCCCCGGCCCCGTCCGAGACCGAGTCGCAGAACGACTTGACCGGGGCCTCGTAAATGATCGCATCTTTGTACCAGAGCGGATCTTCCGGCAGCGCGCTCCCACCGTCGGGCTTCATCAGTTTCCTCGGAAGCGGTTACATGAAGTAGTCGAAGTCGTTCTCAGTGCGCACGTGCTGGCGGACCTGGAACACGTGCGCCGGGACCACACGCGGGTCGATGAACACGAAGTTGCGATCTCCGTGCCAGAGGTAGTGGCCGCCGGCGAGAAGGTCGTGCATCTGGTACGGCCGACCGGCTTCGAGCCCGAGCGCGGCGGGGTCGAGGGCCACCCAGCCGGATTGTGTGTGGTTGGGGTCCAGGTTCACCACGGCGACGACCCGGCTGGCGGTCGCGGGGTCGTACTTGCTGTAGCAGATCAGCTCGGGGTTGTCGGTCTGGTGGAACCGGAGCCCGCGGTCCGATTGCAGGGCTGGGTTCTCGTGCCGGATGCGGTTCACCCGCGCGATGAAGTCGCTCAGGTCGTTCGGGCCGCCGAGCGCCCACCGCGTAATCTGGTACTTCTCGGAGTCGAGGTACTCTTCCTTGCCCGGGGCACTGGGGCGGCTCTCGCCCAGCTCGAAGGCCGGCCCATAGATGCCGTAACTGGCCCCGAGCGTCGCGGCGAGTGCGAGCCGCGCCATGAACCCGGGTTTACCGCTCCACTGGAGGAACTCGGGCAAGATGTCCGGCGTGTTGGGCCACAGGTTCGGGCGGAAGAACTCGGCCGCCTTGGTCCGCGTGAGTTCGGTGAAGTACTCGGTCAGCTCGGCTTTCGTGTTGCGCCAGGTGAAGTACGTGTACGACTGGGTGAACCCCGCCTTCGCCAGCCGGTACATGACCTTGGGGCGCGTGAACGCCTCGGACAGGAAGATCACCTCGGGGTGCTGCGCCTTCACCTCGCCGATCATCCACTCCCAGAACGGGAACGCTTTGGTGTGCGGGTTGTCCACCCGGAACACGGTCACCCCGCGGCCGACCCAGAAGAGAACCACGTCGGCGAGGGCGCGCCACAGCCCGCGCCAGTCGTCCGACTCGAAGTCGATGGGGTAGATGTCCTGGTACTTCTTGGGCGGGTTCTCGGCGTACTGGATGGAGCCGTCCGGGCGGCGCCGGAACCAGTCCGGGTGCTCTTTCACCCACGGGTGATCCGGGGAGCACTGGTAGGCGATGTCGAGCGCGACATCGATACCGTGGTTGCGCGCCTCGGCTATCAGGTGGTCGAAGTCGGCAAAGGTGCCGAGGTCGGGGTGGATCGCGGTGTGCCCGCCCTCGGCCGCGCCGATGCCCCACGGGCTGCCCACGTCGCCGTGCCGGGCCGTCGGGCTGTTGTTCTTCCCCTTGCGGAACGCCCGGCCGATCGGGTGGATCGGCGGCAGGTACAGCACATCGAACCCCATCCCGGCGATGCGCGGGAGCTGGGCGGCCACGTCCTTGAGGGTGCCGTGGGCGCCGGGTTCGGGGGCCCACGACCGCGGGAACAGCTCGTACCAGGTGCTGAACCGCGCCCGCGGACGGTCCACGACGATCCCCAGTTCCTTCTCGTACCGGGTCGCGAACCGGCGGTCCGAGAGCGGGCGCATGCGGGCGGTCAGGTCCGGGTCGAGCGCGAGCCGCACCCG
>DASWYH010001363.1:0-1912 GCA_036405095.1 Gemmata sp.
GCGGCGTCCCCGTAGCGGGTGCGCGCGTGGAACAGCGGCTCGGGGCGCCCCAGGAACGCCGGATCCTCGGGCCGCCCCCCGCGCCCGGCCGCGTCCAGCAGAACCCCCGCGGTGCGCGGGGGCGCGGTGCGACCGGGGGGCCACACGACCTCCAGGGCGTCCTCCAGCGTCGCGGTCCCGGCGAACGGCATCGCCACGACGGTCCAGGCCCCGACCCCGCGGCACGACAGCACCGGGATCAGGTTCGGGTGGGTGAGCGGGCCGAGCGTGTCCGCCTCGCGGCTCCCGGCGGCCGACACCTTGAGGGCCACCGGCCGGTCCCCGGCGGTGGTCTCGATCGCGAGGTAGGCGCGGGCGAAGCTGCCCCGCCCCAGCTCGCGGAGGACGAGGAAATCGCCCACCGATTCGCCGGCCGTCGGCCACGCGGGCGGGGCGCCGGCGAGGGCGTCGGGGTGGGCGCCGAGGAACTGGTGAACGGTGAGCAGCCGGCGCAGGGACGCGCCGAACGGGAACTGGGCGCAGAACTCGTCCGCGTCGAGTGCCTCACCGGCCTCTTCGCGGGAGCAGAACTCTTCGTAGGCGAGGTCCAGGGCCACCGCCCGGTCGGCCGCGATTTCGGGGTCCGCGCGAAGCGCCGCCGCCGCGTCCGGGCGCTGCCCGAGTTGCCACTCGCGTTTGACGGATTCGGCCCGCTCGACCCGTTGCAGTGCCGAATCGGCGGCCGCGTGGGTCACTCGTGTGGGGGTGGTCATTGCGGCGCGCCGGGCGGCCCTCCCCGTGAGAGGAGCCGCCGGACGAGGCGCTGGACGGTCTTCTCGGACATCTGGAACGTCGCGGCGGTGTCGGCGTGCGTGTGCCCGTCGCGCAACATTTGCAGCATCTGGCGCTCCCGCTCGGGCAACCCGGCCGTTAACCGCTCCCACTCCTCATCGGCCGTGACGTGCTCGCTCGGGGTCGGTTGCCGGGCCGTCAGGTCCGCGGCTTCGGAAAACGGGACCGCCCGCGCCAACCCGACCTTCTGGGTCGTCTGGTGCCGGTACTCTTCGGCCACCTTGAACCGGGCCATTTGAGAGAGGTACGCGATGAGCCCGCCCTCGTCCCGGAGGTCCTCGCGGTCGAGCGCCACGCGGAAGAACGACAGCCACACGTCCTGGGCGAAGTCGTGTGAATCGAACCGGAGGCGCAGGTTCGTCGCCAGCCGGCGCCGCACGGCCGCGCGAATGTGGGGCAGGTAGCGGCGGACCAGTTCGGCGGTGGCTGCGGGGTCTCTCCGTCGGCACGCCTCAAGCAGCGGCAGGAAATCGTCCGTTCTGTGCATGACAGCGAAGGCTTACGGGCGATCTTGGGAACCGAATCCAGTTTTCGTAACCGGCGCCCCGAACGCAAGCGCACTTGCGGCGCCATCTTCGCCACCCCGTGCGGCACCACGCGCCCGGCGGCTCGCGGTGCGCACGTTTCCCTTTGCCTATCGTCTCGATTCTAGAAATTATAGAAGCCAGAATTCTGTCGTTGACATTTTGTGCCCTCCGCAAGCGCGAAAAACGCGACGAACACTCTTTTGTACGATAAACCACAAAGCGTTTGCGAATCCGGCACCACGAAGCTCCAGCCTTTGGAGCACGACCGCAAAAAGTGCCGGGGGCGGCTCGCGGGCCGCACCTCCCTGCCCGGTTCGCCTTCGAACGTGCCATCCGGTTGCTCTAACACCGGCGGCAACTCGGAACCCGGAGCCGAACCCTGCGAACGGCACTCGCCTCGCTCGCTTCACCGCCGCGGACGCAAACGGCGCGGGGCCGGAGCCCATGCCTTCAAGGCGGTCAGCCGGCCCCTCCCGCATTGCGTGTCCAAGCCCGGCGGTTCCGCACGGGGTCGCCGAACTCCCCACCGACAACAAGAAGCAACACGTGGATCT
>DASWYH010001364.1:0-2969 GCA_036405095.1 Gemmata sp.
ATGGCCGAAGCGGACCGCGCCACCGTTCGGGCCGCGATCGCCGAATACGTGGCCGAGAACAGCCACCTCCGCACGGCGTGCGAGCTGCACCAGGCCAACGAGGAAGCGGCCCTCGCACGGGCCGCACCGGCGCCCGGACCCGCGCACCCGAACCGGAACCAAGAGGGCACCGAATGAGCGCGCCGCACAAGCTCCAGATCACACTCGACGAGGCCACCGGGGACCTCCGCGTGCGGCACTACGCGACCACCGAACTTGGGGGCGCGCGGGTGGTGGCACACGAGGAGGTGTCACTCACCCCGGACCTCGAAGCCGAGGTGCGCGCGCACCTGGCCGCGATCCTGGACGCGAACCGGGCCGCGATGGACGCGCACGTCCGGGCCGAGGCCGCGCGCCACGCCGCGGCCGTTCACCACACCGAGAAACGGAAGCCGGTGGCGCTGACCGCCGGCGCCGGGGCGAAGGGGCACACATGACCGTTACCGCACCGTCCGCCGTTGAAGCGTCCGGGGTCCTCTTCGGCACCGTCCACCGCGGGCGCACCGGCGCCGGTTCCGGCGGTGCGCACCGGGTCCGCGCGCCCCGCCGGTGGCGGCTCAAGAACGGGCTGCGGATGCTCGCATCGGGCGAGCTGCTGCTGCCCCTGTGGGTGTGGCTCCTGCGCCGGTGCGCGCCCCCCGGCCTCCAGTTCATGGTGGCCGAGCTGCGCGGGTTCGTGACCCGGGCCGACGGCACCGTTGTGGACTACGGGCTGATGGGCCGGCACCTGGTCACCACGGCGGGCAAGCAGTTCCTCGCGAGCGCGTTCGACAACACCGTTGAACCCGAGGTCCTGAAGTACCACGGGTACGGCACCGGTGCCACCGCGGCGGCCGTGGGCGATACGGCTCTCCAGGCCGAGCTGACGACGCAGTACGCGACCGACAACACGCGCCCGACCGGCACCCAGTCGCACAGCGGCGCGACGTACACCACCGCCGGGACGCTGGCCCCCGATGCGGCGGTCGCGGTGACCGAGTGGGGGCTGTTCAGCCAGGCGGCCAGCCCGGGCGGCACCCTGTTCGACCGGCAGGTGTTCAGCGCGGTGAACCTGGCCACGGTGGACAGCCTGACCACGAGCTACACCCTCACCATCTCCTGACACGGGCACCCGATGGCCGACGCCAAGATCAGCGCCCTGACCGCGCTCACCGCCCCCGACGCCGCGGACCTGGTGCCGGTCGTGGACGTGTCCGACACCACGGACGCGCCCACCGGCACCACCAAGAAGGCGACCGTCGGCGCGCTGAACGGGGTGCTGCTCGCGACCGCGAATACGTTCACCGCCGCACAGACGATTTCGGTCATCGATCCCGCCACGGTCACCACGACACCGATTTTGACGATCGGGCATAACTCTTCCTCCGTGCCCAGCGCCGGTTTCGGTTCGGCTATTGATTTCTATCTCAAATCGAGCACCACGGACGATCGCTGGGTGGGCCGGTTTACTCACGGCTGGAAGGTCGCAACGGACGCCAGCCGGAGCGCGTACGGGCTGTGGGGCACGGTCGTCGGCGGCCTCCCGTTGTGGGCCATCGGAACGGCGAGCGATGTGACCGGAGCGTACCTCGGGTTCCTGGCCAAGTCGAATACGCCCTCAAAGGTCCAACTCGGGGACGTGGGAACTGCGCTCGTCACCTTCGGGCTGATGTCCGGAACCCCCACGTTCGCGGCGGCGACCCTCACAGGAACGCTCCCATTGACCGCCATCCCGGCGGGGGTGATGCGCGGCTACATCGACGGGCTGACACTCACCAAGGCATCCGCCACGACGGTAACGGTTTCCATCGGTACGGCCCGCGACGGGGCGGACGGGGCGACGCTGTACCTGTCGACCGCGACCACGAAGGTGCTCCAGAGTTCGGGGAGCTGGACGGCCGGGACCAACAACAACGGATTGGACACCGGGGCGCGGGCCGGCTCCACGTGGTATCATGTGTTCCTGATTTCTCAGGCGAACGGGGCCAACCCGGACGTGCTGTTCAGCCTGTCGGCGACGGCGCCGACGATGCCCGGCTCGTACACGCTGAAGCGGCGCATCGGGAGCGTGCTGACGGACGGCTCCGGAAACATCATGGACTTCGTCCAGTACGGCGACTGGTTCTTCTGGGGCGTCATGGTCGCCGATGTGGTGGTAATGAACCCCGGTACCGGGACCGTCAACCGGACGCTGACGGTGCCGACCGGGGTGAAGGTCGGCGCGCTGCTGACGGTGGGGTACACCGCGAACACGGCGAGCGACCTGCCGAGTTCGATCATGGTGACCGACCTGGCAACGGCCGACCTCGGCGGGTCGTTCGCGGCCGGCTCTTACAACCTGTACAGCACCACGGCCGCGGTCAACGGCGGCATCTCGGGCATCCAGGGGCCGGTGTGGACCAACACCAGCGGGCAGGTGCGCACCCGGATGCAACTGGGGACCGCGGGCACGCGGCTCATCATCGACACGTTCGGGTGGATCGACTTCCGGGGGCGCGACGCATGACCGTGTACATCCAGAGGGACGGTTCCGGAAAAGTTACCGGGGTGTTCGGCCGCCCCCAGCCCGGCACCGCCGAAGAGGCAATGGACGGGGACGCGCCCGAGGTGGCGGCGTTCCGCACCGGTCCCAGTGCGGACGACCTCCTGAACCTGACCCGCACTGCGGCACTGGCCACGCTGAACACCCGGTCGGACCTGACCGCGTTTCAGGTGCGCGCGATCGTCGTAACCGTACAGTTCCTGGTCAACAACCGGCTGGAGTTCTTGTTCGAGAAAGTGGCCGGGCTGCTGGGTGGGACGCGCGCCGACCTGGAAGCCGAGTGGGGCGCCCCGGCCCGCGTGCTGGACACGGAGATCTTCGCGTACCTCCAGGCGCACCCGTCGGCGGGTGACCCGGTCCCCGGGGGCTGACCGTGGCATCGTACCTGCTCCGCGAAAGTGGCGACCGG
>DASWYH010001365.1:0-2964 GCA_036405095.1 Gemmata sp.
GCGCGCCGGGGTGCTCGCCCCGGTCGCGCGGGCCACGGTGGCGATCAGGGCCGTCCCGGCGCCCACCAAAAGGACGAACAGCACGACGTTTACGAGGCACGCGACCCGCAGGAACCTCGCGCGGAACCGGAGCTCGCTCGCGAACGCGGGGGAAGGGGGGGGCATGGCACGAACCTCGCAGGGAAGGGGGGGCGGACCGCTCCGCTCAGCATAGCCGCGCGGGTTTACCGCGACCCGCCCGAACGGTACAGTGAGTTCACACGACACCCAATCACGAGGAGCGCCGCGCGATGACCGCCGCTGCAATCGACTGGCTGAACAAGAACCACGAAGAGATCGTTCAAGGGCTGGCCGAGTTGGTGGCGATCCAGAGCATCAGCACCGACGGCGAGCACAACCCCGAGATCGATCGCACCGCGAAGCTCACCTGTGACCAGATGCGGCAGGCCGGGTTGCACAACGTGGACACCCTCCGCGTCGGGCAGTCGCTCCCGTATGCCTACGGCGAGTGGCTCGAGGCGCCGGGCAAGCCCACCGTTTTCTTGTACGCGCACCACGACGTGCAACCGGTGAACTTCGTCGAGCAGTGGCTCAGCGACCCGTGGACGCTCACCCGCCGGGACGGGCGCCTGTACGGGCGCGGCGCGGCCGACGACAAGGGCGCCATCTCGGCGCAGCTCGGCGCCATCGCCGCGTACCGCAAGACCGGGAACACGCTCCCGGTGAACATCAAGATGCTCGTGGAGGGCGAAGAGGAGATCGGGTCGAAGAACCTGCTCAAGTTCTTCGAGACCCACCGCGACCGGCTCAAGTCCGATGTGATCGTGGTGTGCGACACCGAGAACATCGAGGTCGGCCTCCCCAGCATCACCTACTCGCTGCGCGGGATCGTCGCGGTGCGGGTGGACGTGAGCACCGCGAAGGTGCCGGTCCACAGCGGGATGGGCGGGGGGAGCCTGCCCGATGCCGCGGTCGCGCTCAGCGCCATCCTCGGGCGGCTCTACGTCGAGAGCGGCCCGCTCCCGATCCCGGGCTTCTACGACCAGGTGAAGCCGCTCACGGACAAGGAGCGCAGCGCGTTCAACAAGCTCCCGTCGGACCTCCAGCAGATCCGCGCGTCGATCGGGATGGTGCCGAACGCGCGGTTCACGATGGAAGAGGGCTACAGCGAGTACGCCCAGTGCTGGCGCCGGCCCTCGGTCACGGTGATCGCGCAAGAGGCGAGTTCGATCAAGGGGGCATCCAACCAGGTGCTGCCGAAAGCGTCGGCGCTGGTGAGCTGCCGGATCGTGCCGAACCAGACCCCCGAACAGGTCCTGGAGAAGCTGACCGCCTTCCTGAAAGCGAACCCGCCGTGGGGCTGCGAGGTGACCGTGACGCCCGCCGGGCCGCCGGTGGAGTGGTGGATGACCGACCCCAACGGCCCGGCGTTCGAGGCGGCCCTGGCCGCGATGCGCACGGGCTTCGACCGCGACCCGGTGGCGGTCGGGTGCGGGGGCAGCATCGGGTTCGTCGGCCCGCTGTCGGACCTGTTCGGCGGCGCCCCGGCGCTCCTGATGGGCATCGAGGATCCCGCGAGCAACGCGCACGCGCCGAACGAGAGCCTGCACGAGGGCGACTTCAAGAAGCTCATGGCTTCGCTCGTCGGGCTGTTCGCGAACCTCGGCAAGCTCACCCCGGCGACGGTGAAGTGAGCGCGCCGGGCACGGATCGGGCGCGGCGCCGCTGGCCCGCCCGCCTTCGGCACCCAGGGGGGCGGTGCCCGGACCCCGGCCGCTCCTAATCCAGTTGTTCCAGCACGAACTGCGACCACGTCTCGAACCGGTCCGCATCGCGGACCAGGTCCGCGAGCGGCGCGAACCCGCCGTCCGCGAGCGCGTCTTCGCGGGCGCGCGCCGCCGGCGCGTCCAACTCGAAGACGTGGACCACACCGAGATGGACGGCCCCCACGGGCGTGCGGTCGTCGTTGATGAACCCCAGGCACCGCTCCCGGTAGCCGCACCCCAGTTCCACTTCCTCGGTCAGCTCGCGCAGCATCCCCGTTCGGTAGGGGTCGCCCCCCCCGGCGGCGTCGGCCTCGCTGATGTGCCCGCCGATCCCGATCGAGCGCCGCGCCTCCAGGCGCTTTTCCGTCCCGGCCGCGCCGCGCCGGTAGTGGAACACCAGGCCGCCGCACCGCAGCACGATGTACGGGATCAGTTGCTTGAACGCCGGGTCCGTTTCGACCTCGTACCGCGGGCGGAAGCGGAACCCGGCGGCGTCCAGGATCGCCCCCCGGTAGGCGTCGTCGGCGCGGCGCAGCCCGTGGAAGTACCCGGCGGCGCGGAACCGCTCCGTGGCGATCACCAGCACCTTTTCGTCCAGCGGCATGATGTCCTGCTTCCTGCTTCCAGCTTCCCGGTCGTTCCGATGTCGTCTCGGATACAGGGCGCGAATCGGTCGTTGGGGCGCCCGCGTTGAACTCAAACCGCACCCCGCCGGCGCCTGCCCGGGCGCGTGCGCTGCGCGTCCGGCGCAACCGGCGCGCGCGCGAAACCCGATCCCAGCGGCGGGCGCGAGCGAACCGCCGCGCCCCACCGACCTCCGTATACTACGGGCAACGCGACGACATTTATGCCGGGAGACCGCAATGGCCGAGTGGCAGCGCACACACACCTGCGAACAGCTCCGCGAAGAGCACGTCGGGCAGACCGTCACCCTCAACGGGTGGGTGCTGACCGCCCGGACCAACGGGCACCAGACGTTCATCGACCTGCGCGACCGCTACGGGCTGACGCAGGTGGTGTTCCACAAGGCCGAGAACGCCGACCTCTACGCGCAGTCCGAGAAGATCCGGGCCGAGTGGGTGCTGTCCGTCACGGGCGTCGTCCGCAAGCGGCTCGAAGGGGCCGCCCGCGCCGACATCAGCACGGGCGCGGTCGAACTCGAAGCGCAGACGCTCCGCGTGCTCAACGAGTGCCCGCC
>DASWYH010001366.1:0-2641 GCA_036405095.1 Gemmata sp.
TTGGCTTCGGGATCGACGTTCGGATACACGCCGCTACCCATCTGACCGGTCCGGAACCCCCCTTGGACCGGACACACTTCGCCCCCGAACCGGACGTTCTGCCCGAACCCCTGGCGCAGGATCGAGTTCGGAGCGGTGTAATTTTGGGCCGGAAAGTACCCGACGCCGTGCCAATCCTGTGGGGTGGTACCGAGGTACAGGTACCACCCGGCGTGCGTGCCCGTGAAGAACACCCACATCATGTGGATCACGCGCTGGTTCGCGCTCCCCGTTTGGCTGGGCGGCAGTTGCCCGCCGCTCATCAGCACCCACGGGGAGCTGAACGGGACGAACCCCTGATTGAGCAACCCGACGTACCCGCTCTGCCCCTGATACCCGTCGGGGTTGAAATACACGAACAGGACCGGGTCCGTGCTGCCCCCGACCCCCGGCCCCGACGGGAACACCGTCCACCCGCTCTCGATGGTCTCCGGCCCGGCCCCGACATTGGCGCCCTCGATCCACAGTTGGGCCAGAGAGAACACGCCCGGGCCGATGTTCGGGTCCCAAACGTTCAACCCGACCGCGCACCCGGAGTACGGGCCGCCGGGCGCGTTGGTCGCGTTGCACGTCGCGTACAGGTGCTGGTCCACGCCCAGTTGCGGGGCCGGGGGCGGTGCGGTGGGTGCGGCCGGCTTCGTCTTGGACTTGGTCGTTTTGGCCGCGGCGGGCGCCTTTTTCTTCCCGCCCTTCCCCTTGGCTGGTGCCTCCCCCGCGCCCGGGGGGTTGGGCTTCCCGTGGTACTTCCGCAAGCAGCTCTCCAGGGTCCCGTAGGTCGCCAGCTCGGCGGGCGTGAACCGGCGGACGGCGACGCACCCGTCGGGGCACGCGATCGGCCGCCCGAACCGGTCCCGCAGCCCGCGCAGCAGCGGCGGTACGAGCGGGGTCAGCACCGGCGCCCGGTGCATCGTGTCGGCCAGCTCCGGGAGGGGCAGCCCCAGCGGGGCCGGGGCCCGGTTCGCCACCGTGCCCTTGGCCTGGTGGATCGCGCGCACGCTCGGGTGGGCGTCGAACGGGATGCAGTCGACGAAGTTCCCGTGCGCATCCTGGTAGGTGTGCTCGCACACCACGTCGCCATTGTCGTACCGAGCGAGCTGGTGCTTACAAATCTTGTCAAACTCCTCGACGAACTTCTCCTTTGTCATCTTTTCGAGGGCGCGGGAGTGGCCCCCGGACGTGAAACCGAGAGCCGCCTTCAAGGAGTCGAAGTGGTACTCGGCCTTGTCGGAACCGAGCCGGTCGATGAACTGTCGGTACGGCACGAACTCGGGCATTGGGCACCGTGATCCGCCCATGCGGGTCCACTCGGCCAGTCCCCTGGCGCAAAGTGTAGCGACCCGGGGCGTGGGTGGCGGGTCGGTGGTGAGACTCTAATGCGACCCCGAGGCCGGGTGCAAATAAAAAGGGCGAACAACGTCAGTGGCCCTGTGGGCGTTGGACTTTCGCGGCCCATCCGGGGCCGGTGGTGACGTGTAAGCGGTCGAACAACCATAAAAAACGAAACGATCCGCGCGACCGCCCCAGAGGGGCGGGGGGGTTCGGCGAAACTGCGCAAAGTATTCTAGTGGGACACCGGCCGGGGGGGTAAACTGCCCGAAATCCGGCTCCGTCGCAGACCCGGTTGCCGGAACGCGGGCCGTGGGCTCCGTCTTGATCTGCACCTGTTCTCAGGAGAGTCGCTCATGCGTCGCATCGCGCTTGTGGGGGTACTCGGCCTCGGTGCCGTCCTCGTGCTCGGGCAACCGGTCCAGGCGTACTGGGTTCACGTTCCGCACCCGCACTTCCATTACCCGAAATACTCCGCGCAACCGATGCGGCCGGTTGCGCCGTACGCTCCGTACTCTCCCGCACCGAACTACGCGCCGCTGACGCCCGGTCAGATCCTGGCCGGCGCTCAACTCATTTGGAACGGGTTCCAGTGGGTCCAGACGTTTCTCGGACACGCTCAACAGCCCGGGGGCATCATGTTGCCCGGGGGCATCATGTTACCCGGCCAGACGGCCCCCAAGCCCGTGGATCCGAGCGTGGTGAACTCGATCGGTCGGAGCGACACCGTCATCAAGGAAACATCCGATCTGATGAACCGTAAACTCGACTCCACAAAGCCGCGGAGCGAAACGAACGCCCCCGGGCTCCTCGAACTCGTTCGCCAGGGCGATCCGCGGCTCGCGAACCTCAAGGACGTTCCGGTGCTCGGTACGCCGGCGGCGGGTGCCGCCGGTGGCCCCAACACGGGCCTGCTTGACCCCAATACTCTCACGATTCCGCCAAACCCGAACGGCTGATCCTCATTCAGGTTCGACACCCGAGCCGCGCCGGTCGCCCGACCGGCGCGGCTCTTTCTGTTCGCGTGGTAAATTGGGTTGAACTGTGGGGTTGGCGGTGCCGATGCAATGACGGAGGATCGCGCTCCCCGGTCGTGGACCGGGGAGCAGCGGGACCGACTGTCACGGAAGCGGAGGTTTACTTCGATGCGCCGATTGCCCCGGTGTGCCATCCTCGCGGCGGGGGTCTTTTTGACCTTCAACAGCACCGCCCGCGCCGCAGAGCCACAAACAGTGCCCTGCCCGCAACCGTGCCCACAACCCTGCCAGGTGGCGGG
>DASWYH010001367.1:0-5983 GCA_036405095.1 Gemmata sp.
AGGGGAGGGGGCCGGGGGGAGGGGTTCTTCCCCCAGCCGCAGGACGTTCGTGACCCAGGCCGGTACGAGGTCGGCGCGGCAAATCAGCACGAGCCGTTTCCCATCGGTCACCAGTTCGTGGAGCAGCGCCGCGAGGTCGGCGCGGGCCTGCGCATCCAGACCGATGAACGGGTCGTCGAGGACGAGCACCTCCGGGCGCGTGAGCAGCGCGCGGGCCAGGCGCGCGCGGCGCGTCTGACCGTTGGAGAGCGTCATGAACGGCTGCGCCAGGAGCTCGCCGATGCCGAACCGCGCGCACACGTGCGCCAGGTCCGCTTCGCTCGCGCCCGTCCCCGAGCGCAGGAACTGTTCGAGCGAGAGCGGGGTGTCGCTGTCCGCGAACTCGAACCGCTGTTGGTAGTAGTGCCCGGCGTAGGAGAAGAGTTTCGAGTTCTCGCGGAAGGTGACGTGCGCGACCACCTGGGACGGGTAATCGATCTTGCGCCCGGCCGCCCGGAGCCGTTCGAAGAGGGGCCAGCGGAGCTCCCCGCTTTTCAGCAGGTGCCGGCCCAGAAGGGTCTCCGCGAGCGCCGTTTTGCCGCTCCCGGTCGGGCCGACCACGGCCCACGATTCGCCCTCGCGCATCGTCCAACTGAAGGCACGCAAGACGGGCTTCCCGCCGCGAACAACGGTGGCCCGCTCCAACTCGAACACGCTGTGGCTCATCCCTTTGGTATACGCTCCCCGGGTCAGAGCACCAGAACCCCCGGCCGCCGACAGCGCCGGCCCGCGTGCCCTCGTGTGGAAACACGTGCCGGCCGAGCGTCCGGTGAACCGATGCCTTCTCCGGGGGTGTTAAAGCCGAGCCCGGCGCGCAACCGGGCCGGTTCGGGCGCCCACACGTCGAGCCACGCGTGCCGCCTGTTGTCCCACCGAACCACGTTCGTGGAGCGGACCGGGTCGGAGCCCCACGCCCGGCGCCCTTCACCACGCCGCTATGCCTCTTCGTGCGAAACGACACCTGGTCCCGGAGCGCACCATCCGGGCGCGTTCGAACTTTAGCCGATGCGCGGCCGCACCTTCACTTGTCGCGGGAGAAGTATTCGGTCTTCGCGTACACGCTCAGGATGGTGTCGCCGACCTCAAAGAACGTGCCCTCCTTCTCGTCCTTCGAGAACACGAGTTCGGGGTACTTCGTGGCGAGCGCGTCCGCAGATTGGGCCTTGGCCTCGACCTCGTCGGGGAGCAGGCCCGTGGCGCCGACGTAGAACACCAGCGCGCTGAGCTTCTCCGCGAACAGCGCGTCCGAGCGGGCGTCGAGCTTCTTGCGCGCTTCGGCCAGCGCCTCCACAAACGCCTTGCGCTCGGGCTGCTTCCCGGACGCACGCCCCTTCACGATCGCGGCCAGCTTTTCGGCCCCCACGTCTGCGAGGAGCTTCGCGGCCTCGCCGCTCGGGCGCAGGCCCAAGAAGTCGTCGAACAGCGCCTTCATGAAGTCATCGACCTTGGTCACCTTCGTGCGCGCCGAGAGCGTCTTGTGCTTGTAAGTCACGTTCCCGTCCAACACGTCTTCGAACGCGGGCTTCTCAACGGCCTTTCCGTCGGCGCCGATGACCTCGTACATGCGGTCCAGGAACTTGTTCGCGCTGTGCAGCTTCGACAGGTTCAGGATGAACTTGTTACCCACATCGATCTTGTAGCTGGTGCGGGTGTCCACACTGCCGTCGGAGAGCGCGTCTTCGAGCTTCACATACGGGTTGGTGGTCGGGAAGTTGAGGAACAGGCTCTTCGACAGGTAGTGGTCCTTGAGCGCGGCGACCTGCTCCGCACTGTACTCGGCGGCCTCTTCCTTGAGGTGCGCCCCGCACAGGCCGGAGAGCACCTTCAGGCGCGCGAGGGTGTCAAACACGCCGTCGAGGTCCACGGTGCCCTCGAACGGCGGCACGATTGGGAGCTGATCGAGCCGGAGCGTGTACTCCTGGTCCTTGTCGTACTTCGTTGCGGGCGCCCCTTCCACTTCGAGCACGCCCTCGTTCGTGAGCTTGTCGAACAGCGACTTGCCCGAGATCTTCACTCGCAGGTACGGAACCGTGAGTTCCCCGTCGCCGACGAGCGTGTAGTTGTTGAAGGTGCTGAGGTCGTCCAATTTGATGCCCGCGACCTCGGTGATGGGTGCCCCGCCGGCGGCCGGGACGAGCCGCACCTTGCGCGTGAGCATCATGTTCATGGTCGCGGTGTTGCGGTTCACGTCAAACGACGAGATCGGGATGTACTTGTCCTCGTTCACGAACTCGGTCTTCAGCGTGGGCTCTTTGATGCTGCCGTCGGCCTGGCGCTCGCCTTGCAACCGCTTCAGCCCCCGGCGGACGTAGACCGCGGTGAGCGCCTCGCGGTTGATCACGAAGTTGCCGCGGTTGGCATCGAGCAGGTTGATGAGCGTGAGGAACGGGATCTTCTTGTTCACCGGCACCTGATCGAGAACCGCGTGCGTCCCGAGTTGCGCCGGGGTGGCAAGCAGGGCGTCGAGGTCCTGCGACATGGCCGCCACCTGGTTGTTCGTCAGCGCCCGCGCGTGCGCGCCCACCAGGGTGGCGTCGAAGGTGCTGCCGAGCGCGTACTTCGCGGTGTTCAGGCTGCCTTCGGCCAGGTGCCCCTTGGCGAACGCGAACACCGCTTCGCTCGTCTGCTCGACGGGCACATCGAGCTTGTCGTATTCGGCCTTGGTGAGCTTCTTGTACTTGTACACGATCGCGTCGTCTTCGCTCTTCAGGCCCCGGATCGAGAGCGCCTCGGTGGTGCCGTTCACGCGCCCGGCCCCCCGTGACACGAACACCTGATAATCGAACGCCCCGAGGGGCACCTCGATCGGCGGGGTGACCGAGCTGCCGAGCGTCTTGGTGGAGTTGTAGAGCGACGCGTACACCGCGCTGATGTCGCCGGCCTTGATGCACGACCCGCTGCCCGCGTTCGCGATCCGCGACAGCAACCGGAAGTCGGTGTAGTTGCCGTAGGCGAGTGTGTTGACGAACACGTCCTTGCCCTTCAGGTCGTCGCAGAGCTTGATCAGGGTGGCCGCTTCCGAGGTCGAGGATGGGTCGTTGGCGTAGCCGTCGGTGTGGATCGTGATCGCGGTGAGTTCGCCGTCCCTCACCTTCTCGGTGGCCAGCTTCAGCCCCTGCGAGATGCACGTCGCGCACGAGGTGTGGATCGACTTGATGTCCTTCTGGTACTTCGAGTCCTTCTTCATGATCTCGCGAATGGGCACGCGCTCGAAGTGGCAGATCACGTCGCCCGCGCTCGAATACGAGATCAGTGTCACGAGCAGGTTGTACTGCGCGTACTCGTCGAGGGTGAGGATCTTGAGGAGCGTCTCCTTCGTTTCGGGCAGCGCGTAGTACATGGAGCCCGAGCGGTCCACCACGATGACGGTGTGGGCAACGGATTTCGTGTCGCCGGCGCCCTCGTCGCGCTCCAGTTCCTGTGGCTCCACGAGGTAGTACGCGCGCGGCTGCCCGAGCAAATTGAACAGCGTGAACTTGCTCCGGGTGCTGACGCGCGCCAGCTCCGCGGCTGGCGCCAGCGCGGGCGCGCCCGGGGTGGCCTTCTTGCTCGCCTTTTTGGGCGCAGGGGGCTTCTTCGGCGCTGCGGCTTTGGGGGGCGTTGACTTGGCCATGTTCCAGGTTCCCAGGGGGTGTACGCGACCGGCGCGAAGCCAATTGTGCCCACTCGGGGCGCGACTGGAAAGCGCGTATTTGTGAAGTTCAGGCGAAGTGTACGGGCGTACCAACCGGGGCGAAAGGTGCGTTGATTTCGGGGCCGGCGCGAGCCGCGTGCCAAGTTCGCGTGTCCGAAGTAAAATAGGGGAGTTGCACACCGTTTGCGCGAGGTTCCGAGCCATGCCGTTCGAGAAGGTCGAGTCGTCCGTCGATTTCCCCGCGCTGGAGCGCATGATCCTGAAGTTCTGGGACGACAATGGCATTTTCGCGAAGCGGGTGCAGCAGAACGCGGGCCGCCCGAAGTGGAGTTTCCTCGACGGGCCGATCACCGCGAACAACCCGATGGGCGTTCACCACGCCTGGGGCCGCACCTATAAGGACGTGTACAACCGCTACTTCGCCATGACCGGCCACGACCTCCGCTACCAGCAGGGCTTCGACTGCCAGGGGCTGTGGGTGGAGGTGGAGGTCGAGAAGTCGCTGGGGCTCAAGAGCAAGCGGGACATCGAGAACCTCGTTCCCGGCGACCCGGAAGCCAGCATCGACCGGTTCGTGCAAGCGTGCAAGGACCGGGTGAACACGTTCGCGCGCGTCCAAACGGACCAGAGCATCCGGCTCGGCTACTGGATGAACTGGGACCGCACGGACGCGGACTGGGCCAAGAAGCCGGACGAGCGCAAGTCGTACTTCACGATGAGCGAGGTCAACAACTACACGATCTGGTCGTTCCTCAAGAAGTGCCACCACAAGAAGCTCATCAGCCGCGGTTACGACGTGATGCCGTGGTGCGGGCGGTGCGGCGTCGGCATCTCCGAGCAGGAGATGAAGGAGGGCTACAAGCTCGTCGAGCACCGCGCGTGTTTCGTGAAGTTCCCGCTCAAGCACCGCGCGAAAGAGAACTTGCTCGTGTGGACCACGACCCCATGGACGCTCACGAGCAACGTGGGCGCGGCGATCAACCCGGACCTCACTTATCTCAAGGTGAAGGTCAAGGACGAGTTCTACTACGTTGCCAAGGGCGCGTTCAAGTTGAACCGCATGGAGGGCAGCGGCGGCGCCGAGACCGACACCGATGAGGGCGAGGGCGGGGGCAAAGGGAAGCGCCCGTGGTTGAAGGAGGTGCCGAACCTCGTCACCATCGAGCAGCACTTCAAGGTGAAGGCCGGGAAAGGCGAAACTTACGAAGTCGCCGGCGAGGTGAAGGGGGCGGATATGCTGGGCTGGGAGTACGTCGGCCCGTTCGACGACCTCCCGGCGCAGAACTCCGAGTATGGGTTCCCCGAGGAAGTCGCCAAGATCACGAAGCAGAGCGGGCACTGGCCCGCGCGGACGGCCGCGCAATCGCACCGGGTGATCTCCGGCGGCAAGGACGTGACCGAAACCGAGGGTACGGGCATCGTTCACACGGCGCCCGGGTGCGGGGCCATCGACTACCAGTGGGGCAAAACGAACGGGCTGCCGCCGGTCGCCCCGATCGGCGACGACGGCGTGTTCGTGGAGGGCTTCGGCGCCCTGACGGGCAAGAACGCGGTCGATCCGGGCACCGCGGACGCCGTGTTCGAGCAACTGAAAGCGGCGGACAAGCTGTTCGCCGTGGAGCGCTACGTTCACCGCTACCCGCACTGCTGGCGGTGCAAGACGGAACTGCTCTACCGGCTCGTGGACGAGTGGTTCATCGACATGGGGCCGCAGCACACGGAAGAGGGCTTCCGTGGCGACATCATGAAGGTGGTGGATCAGGTCACGTTCCTGCCGGAGAGCATCAACGGCCGCGCGCGCGAGCGCGACTGGCTCTGGAACATGGGTCACTGGATGATCTCCAAGAAGCGCTACTGGGGGCTCGCGCTCCCGATCTGGGTCAACGACCAGGATCCCACGGACTTCGAGGTGATCGGCAGTTACGAGGAACTCCAGCAGCGCGCCGTTGAGGGGTGGTCGGAGTTCGAAGGGCACACCCCGCACCGGCCTTGGATCGACAAGGTGAAGATCGAGAGCCTCAAGAACCCCGGTCAGCGCATGTCGCGCGTGCCGGACGTGGGCAACCCGTGGCTCGACGCGGGCATCGTCGCGTTCTCCACCATGCCGAAGGAGTGGTATCCGGCGAACTTCATTACGGAGAGTTTTCCGGGCCAGTTTAGGAACTGGTTCTACGCGCTCTTGGCGATGTCCACGATGATGAGCGACGGCAAGCCGCCGTTCAAAACGCTGCTCGGTCACGGGTTGGTGAAAGATCAATACGGCAACGCGATGAGCAAGAGCAGCGGGAACTCGACTGGCTGAAGAACATG
>DASWYH010001368.1:0-14097 GCA_036405095.1 Gemmata sp.
CCCGTCTCCATCTTGTACATCCACGCGTGCAGGCTCAGTTCGCCGGCCGCGAGCGCCGTCGCGACCGCCGGGTGCGTCCGCAGGTTCTCCAGTTGGGTCAGCACGTTCTCCTGTACCAGCACCTTCGCCCGGGCCTCGGCGCTCAGGTGCGAGTAGCAGCCACAAACGATCTCCAGGCTGGTCTGCGCGTGTTCGAGCCAGCTCCGGACGCGGGGCATGTTCGCCGTGCGCTCCGGTTCGGCGACGGCCTGCATCGCCCCGCACCGCGTGTGCCCGCAGATGACGATGTCCCGGACGTTCAGCCCCCGAATGGCGTACTCGATCGTGGCGGCCTCGGCGGTGGGCACCCCGGGCACGTGCGGCGAGACGATGTTGCCGGCGTTCCGCAGGACGAACAGATCACCGGGGCTCGTCTGGCAGATGAGATCGGGAACCATGCGCGAGTCGGAACAGGTGATGAACAGCGCCTGCGGGTGCTGCCCGTCCACCAGTTTGCGGAAGAAGTTGCGGTTGGGTGCGAACACGTTCGCCTGGAACTTGTGGATGCCGCTGATGAGCTTTTCCATGTGCGCCGTCTCCTGAAATCGTTGAGTGAGGGTGCGACCTCCGCGCGCCCGCGCGGCACGGTCTGAAAACCGGTCGGTCGTGGAGTTGGCGCGGAAGCCGCGCCGGCTAAGGAGATGGGGGCCGGCTAACAAAGATAAGGGGCACCGAGCCCGTTACAGAACGCGTCCACTGTAACCGGCGGCGCCGTGCGCGGCTTTGTGAGATGGATGTGGTGCACCATGCAAACGGGCAGCGGACCCGAAACCGGTTCGCACGACGGCGGGCGGTGGCGCGACTGGGGGGCGTGGCGCCCTTCACTCTCGGAGCTTTCGCGCTCGTCCTCTTCTTCGTTCTCCGGCGCGTCCGACCTCTCCCCGGCGGGGCCTTGTGCGAGCAGACGAAACGGCACGAGCGCCCCCATGAGCCGCTGGGAACTGGTGAACGGCACCAGACACAGGGCCAAAACGAAGAGCTTTAAGATCGCGCCGGGCCTCAGCATGAACCCCCTTCAAGTGCGCAAAATACAAAGTGATTCTAGGGCCACGGGGCGCTCCCGAACAAGCGAAATCGGGCCTGCCGCGCCGGACGGTGAGTTCCCGCCCTGGCCATTCGCGAACAAACGGCACAGATTTCGGGGTGCCGCTGCTGATAATGAGGGTACGTTGGAAACTCAAGAAGAATCTCCGGCACCCGCCGAGTTCCGCCATGCTCACGACCGAACTGATCGAGCGCGTCCTGACCACGGTGCCGAACCGCACCGTGGGCGTCCTCGGCGACCTGTTTCTCGACCGCTATCTCGACATCGACCCCGCACTTAACGAGCCGTCGGTGGAAACCGGCCTCACCGCGTACCAGGTCACCCGGGTGCGGAGCTACCCGGGCGCCGCCGGGACCGTGATTAATAATCTCGCCGCGCTGGGGGTGGGGCGCATCTGCCCCATCGCGTGCATCGGCGACGACGGGGAGGGCTATGAACTGCGCCAGGCGCTCCACACACTGAACGCGGTTGAACAAAGCGGAATCGTTCTATCGCACGCGCGCCGCACACCGACCTACACGAAACCGATGCTCGGCCAGAAGGAGCTGAACCGGCTCGACATCAAGAACCGCACCCCCACCCCGGCCGCCACCCAGGAGCACCTCATCGAGCGGCTCAACGCTGCGTGGCCGCAGCTCGATGCGCTCCTCGTTCTCGATCAGGTCAGCGAAGAGGACTGCGGTGTGGTAACGGCGGTGGTGCGCGACCACATGGCGCAACTCGCCAAGGAGAACCCGGCGAAGTTCGTGCTCGCCGATAGCCGCGAGCGGATCGGATTGTTTCGCAACGTGTGCGTGAAGCCGAACGAGCGGGAATGCCTGGCGCTGGTCAGCACCGGCGAACGAAACGACCTGCAATACGCAGCGCACCTCTTAAACGCCCGCGCGAACTGTACGGTCTTCTGCACGCATGGCGAACGGGGGCTCACCGTCTTCGGAAAGGCAACGGAATGCCACGTCCCAGCGTACCCCGTGTCCCCCCCCATCGACATTTGCGGTGCGGGTGACAGTTGCTCCGCCGGGATCGCGTGCGCGATGGTCTGCGGGCTCACCTTCGAGCAGGCCGCGGCGTTCGGCAATCTTGTGGCTTCGATCACAATTCAGCAAATCGGGGTGACCGGCACGGCGAACCCGGAGCAGGTGCGCGCTCGGTGGCGCGAGATCGATGCCCGCGATTAGAAAACGGGCGCTGCGCAACCCGAAGGGCCGCGAGTTCAACTCGCGGCCCTTCGGGTTTGATTCACACCCGACTCGACACGGACCACTTACCAGCGGCGGAAGTAGCCGTAGTTGTACCCGCCGTACGGGTAGAACGAGTTGTAACCGAACCCGCGATTGTACCCATACCCGCGGAAGTTGTTGTACCCGTACGACCGGCCGTAAGTGTTCCCGAACACGTCGCCGTAGTAGCTCCGCTGGTTGACGGTCCCGTAGGGCGAAACGTAGGTTCGGTTCACGCCGTGGGAGCCCCAGTTGGAATAGTTGTTCGTGATCACCACGCCGCCGTTCGGCGTGAGGTTGTACCGCTGGTAGGCGTATTGTGCGTTGGCGGCGGTGCTGGTTGCGAGACCGAGGGCCAGAGCGGCCACAGCAGCAAAGGCGAAGCGCTTCATGGTGTGCCTCCTATGTTGAACCCCGCTCGGGGGACGTCAGATAATACCTTGCGATTGTCGTGCCCTTTCACCATCAAAAAAGAAGCGGGCCGCGAGGAGCACCCGCGGCCCGCTTCCGGTGACTCGGTTCGCGCCTCACCAGCGCCAGCCGCGGGTGCGATAGAACCCACCGGCGGGCGCCACGTATGTGGAGCCGTACGTCGGATAGGTGTAGCTGTACGTCGGGGCCGGATAGAACGGCGTGTAGCCGCTTGCGGGGACGATCACGCTGCTGTAGGACGGCAGGTAGCTGCTGGTGACAATGCCGCTACTGTAAACCGGGGTGGCATAATATGTCGAAGGGTAACTGTAACTCGGGTAGCTGTAGATGGACCCGCTCCGGTACGTGCTGTAGCTGTTGCTGCTGCGGTAACGGAACTGGGCGTCGGCAGAGCCGGCCGTAAGCACCAGCCCGGCCGCAACGGTAACCGCAAGTGCGAAGGTCTTCACGTGTTCGTCCTCGGTGTCCGCTCTCTCGCGCGGAGAAGAGCAAGTTCGGCCCCACGATCCGCGCGGGGCCGGTTCACACGAGTTAAAACATGCACGATCCGCGCCAACGGGCGCCGCGTGCCTTCACTAATTTGTGGGAGCCGTATGCAAGTGACTGGCGAGTAAACCGATTGCGGCTCGCAACCGCTCGCGCCCTTCGGGCGGGAGCTGCCGGAGCGCGTCCGGGTGAGCAAGAACCGCACACGCGCCTTCGACCATTTGGACGAAACCGTGCCACATCGGAACGACGGCCGGTGAGTGGGGACCGGTGAGCGGCCGAGCGGTGTCCGGGTCGGCGGGCGGGCGCTTCCTTTCTTCACCGGGTTCGTTGCCGGCGGCCCACGGCTCACCCTCTGATGCGCCGACCAGCTCGCGCATCGTCTCGAGGAACGTGCCGGTGCCGAGCGCTTCAAACGGGATCTCGTCCGCGTCCCCCGCGAACAGGCCGGCGAACAGGGCCTGCTTCGATTCGACCGTGCGCAGCACCTTCTCCTCAATTGTGCCCCGTGTGACAAAATTGATCACCCGCACCGGGCGGTTCTGACCCATCCGGTGCACCCGCGCGATGCGCTGTTCCAGCACCGCCGGGTTCCAGGGCAGTTCGAGGTTCACCACGGTGTCGGCGGTCTGGAGGTTCAAACCGGTGCCGCCCGCGTCGGTGCTGAGGAACACCTTGCACGCGGGGTCAGTCTGGAAGCGCTCCAGAACGGCCTTGCGCTCCTTGCCGGGCAAGCCGCCGTGCAAGAGCACGTACCCGACGCCGAGCGCGTCGAGCACCTTCGCGGCTTCCATCGCCATCGTTTCCCACTGCGAGAACACGACCAGCTTGTGTTCGGGCGCGGCCCCCTTCTCTCCCGCTCCTTCTGAACCGGAAACGTGAGCCGAACCCGGTCCGGCGGCGCCGTTCGGAGAAGGGGGGCCGCCGATCAGTTCGGGCACCAGTTCCGCGAACTCGTCGAGCTTCGGCGACACGCGGGTCTGCTTGTCGAACAAAAAGAGGCTGTCGCAGATGGTGCGGAGGTTCACCAGCGACGCCAGGATGCGCTTGCGGTCGAGGTCGGTGAGGTAGTTCTTCTGGAGCAGCCGCGCGAGCGTGACCCGCTGCTCCTCGTACGGCCCGCGCTGCTCGGGCGCGAGTTCCACGAACACCGTGTTGTCCGTGCGCGCCGGGAGCTGAGCCAGCACCTCGCCCCGCGTGCGCCGGAGGAAGATGGGCGCCAGCTTCTCGCGGATCTTGTCGAGGTTGCGGTACCCCTTGAGGTTCCCGTTCTCGTCCAGAACGCGGTGCTCGTGAAGGAACTCGAACGCCGGCCCGAACCGGCGCTCGTCCACGAACTGCACGATGCTGTACAGCTCTTCGAGCTTGTTCTCCAGCGGGGTGCCGGTCAGCACCATCGCGTACCGGCTCCGCAGCTTCTTCACCTCCCGCGAGGTCTTGGCCTCCCAGTTCTTGATCCGCTGGGCCTCGTCCAGAACGATCACGTCGGGCTTCCAGGCGTTGATCGCTTCGCGGTCGCGCACCACCTGCTCGTAGTTCACGAGCCGGAAGAAGGTGGGCTCCCGGTACTGCCCGAGGCGCGCCTCGGGGGTGCCGTCGATCACCTGAACCGGCCGGGCGGTGAACTTCTTGATCTCCGTTTCCCACTGGTACTTCACCGACGCCGGCGCGACGACCAGGGCGCGCTGGATGCCCCGCTCGCGGGCCAGCAGTTCGACTGCGGCGAGCGTCTGCACCGTCTTGCCGAGGCCCATGTCGTCGCCCAGGATGCTGCGCCCCCGGCACGCGAGGAACAGCACCCCCCGCATCTGGTAGTCGTAGAGCGGCACCGACAGCAGCGGCATGTCGAGCGCCCCGGCTTCGAGCTGCTTCACCCACTCCTGCTCGCGCGCGAGCAGCTCGCCGCGCTCGATCTCGCGGTCGACGAACTCCAGCGCGTCGGACCCCACGGTCACCTCTTCCGGCACCGCTTCCACATCCCGCACGAGGTCCGGGTACTTCCCGCGCCCGGCCCATAGCCCCTTGTCGTCGAAGTAGGCGTGTGCGAGCCGCCCGAGCTTGTCCGAGTGCCGGGGCGGGAGGTGGATCCCGAGTTGGAGCTGCTCGCCGTAGTGGAGGAAGATCTCGGGCTTGGTGACGGCCGCCTTTTTCTTCTGAAGGTTCGGCGGAAGTTCATCCTTGAGGTGGTCGAGCACGGCCTCGATGTGCTTGCAGGTGCCGAGCGTGTTCGCCTTGAAGTCCGGACACGTGCAGGAGTTGTCCCCGACCTCGAACCCCTTGACGGACACCGTGTATTGCCCGCCGGACTCCGGGTTGGTGATCCGGTAATCGGAGAACACCCGGTTCTTGCCCAGGTTCTCGATTTGGAACTTCACGGCTTTCGCGCGCTGCCGCCGGATATCGATCTGCACTTCGCGGAGCATGCGTTTCCCTTCGCCGACCCCAGGACCGCGGAACGGTTCGTGGCGCGGGTATTGTACCGCGTGGCGCGGGCGTGCCCCAGGTCGGGCTGCGTGGCCCTGGGTCAGACTGGTCAGACTTGAGCCACGTGTTCACCAAAACGGCACAGGCGCGAGCAGGTGCGCATCAAATGTGCGCATTCCTGCCAGGCCGTAACGTTGCCCGGGAAAGAAGACCGGAGTTAATAAGTGTGATGTGAGCCCGCAATGCCGCGAAAAATGAATTTTAATGCCGGGGAAATGCGCGAAGGTTGCTGACTGGGCCGATCCGGAACGGGATTCGCTTCTTGACAGGGCACAATCCTGCCAGGACTTACTTTTACGCACAGAACCAAATAGGCATTGTTGTGATGAAGGATTAAAATTACTGGTTGACCGATTCTGGCCGTACTCATAATTTTACCTTTGGACTGCTTGTGGCAACCGTTTCGGACTGCCCAACCCCAACCGTTCGGCTCCCCCCGCCGAACCTCGCCTCCCCGGTTCGCCCCCTCCAACAGCCATCGCGGTCGACCGCCCGATTGGTTCCGAGGGGCCTTTGTTTCCCCCTAACTGAGTGACCTCATGCGCATGCCCCGTCTTGCCGCTCCCCGCCCCGCCGCGCGCCTGGCCCCCGAACAGCTCGAAGACCGCGCCGTCCCGGCGTTAATGACCACCTGGGTGAACGACAACTGGAACCTGTTCCTCGACGCCGACAGCAGCGGCGGGTTGAGCGCCGGTGACGTGGTCACCACGGCGAACGACCCCGGACCGGTGACCGGCTACTTCTACGGCACCCAGGCGTTCGGAACGGTCACCTCGGGCATCGGGGTCACGACCCCGGAATCGATTTCCGGTGCGGCCACCATTCAGGACGCGGTCACCAACACCAACGCTGGCGGCACGGTGAACGTGTTCGGCGGCACCTACAACGAAGACGTGAACCTGAACAAGGCGCTCACCCTGCTCGGGGTCGGTGCGGGCACCACGACCGTCGCCGGGGCGATCGGCGGGGACAGCGCCACGATCCGCGTGAGCGCGAGTGGTGTCACGGTTGCGGGCCTCACCATCACCCGGCAGGGCAACACGGTTGCCGACTGGAACGACCCGGGCCTCAACTCCGCCGGTGTTGCGGTCCAGGGGCAGTCGATCACCGGGCTGACGGTGCGCGACAACATCATCACCGGGAACCGCACCGGGATCGACGTCAACAACAGCTCCGGGCACACGATCCGCAACAACGTCATCACCGCGAACCGCACCGGGCTCATCTTCCGCAACCAGACCAACGGTCTGCTGGTGACCGAGAACTTCATCACCAACAACTTCACCGTCGGCATCGTGTTCCTCGACGCCAGCAGCGGCACGAACAGCCCGCTGCAACAGGCGCTCAACTCGACCTTCACCGGGAACAACATCAGCGGCAACTGGTACGGTCAGATCGTGGACCGGCAGGTCGGCGGCTCGCTCCCGGCGGCCGGCACAACGAACCTGAAGAACTTCAGCGGCAACTGGTTCGGTACGACCGCCCCGGTCATCACCACCGCGGACACCGCCGAGCCGGGCTACTCGGCCCAGATCCCGGTGCAGTTCGGCGGCACCGGCCCCAACGCGACGGCCCCGACGACCCCGCAGCCCGACATCGCCGGCGCGGGCTCGGCGAACTTCGACATCAGCCCGATGCTGACCACGGGTGTGGACACCGATCCCACGACGTTCGGGTTCCAGGGCGACTTCTCGCAGCTCACCGTCACCCAGCAACTCGCGAGCGCGGACGGGCTCGGGCGCATTCAGGAGGGCATCAACCGGGTGACCGCGGGCGGCACGGTGACCGTCCCGGCGGGGACGTACAACGAAAGCCCGACCGTCAACAAGTCGCTGACGCTGCAAGGGGCCGGGCGGGACACGACGACCATCGACCTGCTGCAACCGGGCACCCCCGGCGCGCCGTACACCGGGGCCCTGACCATCACCGGGGCGGGCAACAGCGTGACCGTGGACGGGTTCACGATCGCCGGCCACAGCGCCATCGGTACGGGTCTGGCTAACACCAACGTGTACGTCGATTCCGGCCTGAACACGGTCGTGATTTCGAACAACCGCCTCGAAGTCGGCATGTACGGCGCGGGGACGACCGGGGACGACGGGTTCGGCCTCATCACGGCCTACACCACGACCCCCGCGAACTTCATCGGCGACCTCCGGGTCACCGGCAACGTGATCGTACCGGCCGACGGGGTCCAGGCGGGCCGGCCGTTCTTCATCAACACCGGCGTCGACCAGTTCCTGTTCGACAGCAACACGATCACGGGCGACTTCGCCCGGGGCGCCTTCACCTCCGCGCTCGACGGCACGGTTTCCAACAACACCTACACCGGCACCGACACGACGCCGGGCGCGCGCTCGGGCGGCTTCGGGACGTTCGGTTACCCCGACCAGGCCTTCGGCAAGACCGCCTTCGTCAACAACACGGTGAGCAACACCGCCTTCGGTATCAGCGTGTACGGCACGAACGGCGTGTCGCTCTCGGGCAACACGATCTCCGGCACCGACACCGGGTTGTTGGTCAGCAACGTGTACGCGGTCGCCGGGTTCGATCCCTCCACGCTTTCGGTCGCGGGCAACACGTTCTCGAACAACGTTTACCACGTCGCCTACACCGACGCCAACAGCCCGGGGGGCGAGGTCTCGGTCGCCGGGAACACGTTCGACGGGGTCGCGCTGGACGGCTCGACCACATCGGCCGACCTGTTCGCTATCGCGGACAAGGTGCTCGACAAGGTGGACGCGCCGGGCAACGGCCTCGTTCGGTTGCGGGCGGGCAACGTGTACGTGACGACGAACAGCTTCTTCGCACCGGACACGACGGCGCCGAGCATCCAGCGCGCGGTTGACGCCGCCTCGGTCGGGGACACCGTCACGGTCGCGGACGGGACGTACACCGAGAACGTGACCATCGGAAAGAACCTGACGCTGGTCTCGGCCAACGGCCGCGCGGCGACCACCATTCAGGGCGTGACCGGTGTCGGCGCGCTGGGCACGGTTGTGGTCACTGGCACCACCAGCGGCGTCACAATCGGCGGGACCGGGCAGGGGTTCACGATTCAGGGCATCGACAACGGGAACCCGGCCATCGAAAACGCCGCGGTGTACGTGAAGGGCACCCACACCGGGGCGCAGATTCTTGGCAACGAAATCGTCGCGAACGGCGACGAGGGGCTGCTCGTCGAGTACGGCGCCACGGTCAGCGGGTTCGTGATCGATGGCAACATCTTCTCCGGGCAAACGTTCATCGGAGCCCCGGCGGATAACGGGTTCGGCAACCAGTTTAGCACCCCGAACGTGCCGCGCCAGTTGGTCGTGATCGGTAACGGTGGCGGCGACGCGGCCTCCGCGAAGGCGACCGACATTACGTTCACCAACAACCAGATCACCGGGACCGCCGGGGGCACGAACGTGGGCGGCGAGCAGGGCAACAGCCTCGTCACCATCGACGCCGCGAACTCGACGATCACGGGCAACACGTTCGACGGGACCACGACGCGGTTCGGTGTCTCGCTGCGGGTGCGGCGCCCGGGCACCACGATCTCCGGCAACACGTTCCTCAGTACGAACATGGGGGCCGCGACCGAGCACCTGTTCGTGCAGAACAACACGACCGCGCTCCAGGACACCGTGGCGGCCAACACGTTCGACCGCGGCGCGTATGTGGACGGGGGCAGCGACCTGAGCGTTTCGTTGAACGGCGGCGCCGGGCGGGCCGCCAGCGGGCAAACGCTCCGCGTCCTCGCGGGCACTTACGACGAGAGCCTGAACCTGACCGCCACCGGCACCGGCGCGCTGAACACGTCGCTGGTCCTCGCGCCCGACGGCGGCGCGGTGAACATCACCGGCGACCTGGCACTCGACGCCGACGACGGCATCGTTCTGGATGTGAGCGGCGCGGCGCCGGACCAGATCAACGTGACCGGCGCCGTGGCGCTGGGCGGCACGCTCACGATCAACGGTCTCGCCGGTGTGCCCGAGGGCGCCTCGCCGGTGCTCATCGGCAACGGCGGGGCCGACGCCGTCACCGGCACCCTGACCGGGTTCCCGGAGGGCACGGTGATTACCGCCCCCGACGGCCGCCAGTTCACCCTGAGCTACGCGGGCGGGACCGGAAACGACCTGGCACTCGTTTCGGAACTCGTCGTCATCCCGCCGGGGCCGGTTGGCCCCGCGGGAGCCGCGCCGGTGTACCTGACCGCGGTCGGCGCGGACGCGGGCGCCAGCGGGCACGTGAAGGTGTACAACGCGGACGGCTCGCTGCGGTTCAGCTTCCTGGCGTTCGCCGGGTTCGACGGCGGGGTCCGGGTGGCCACCGGCGACGTGAACGGCGACGGGGTGGACGACATCGTCGTGGGCGCCGGCCCGGGCGCCGCGGGCGGACACGTGAAGGTGTTCGACGGGGCCACCGGGAGCCTGATCTCCAGCTTCCTGGCGTTCCCCGGGTTCAGCGGCGGCGTCAACGTGGCCGTGGGCGACATCGACGGCGACGGTGACGACGACATCGTGGTCGGAACCGGGTTCGGGGCGGCGCACGTGAAGGCGTTCGACTTCGCCACCGGCGCCCTGGTTTCCAGCTTCATTGCGTTCGACGGGTTCACCGGCGGGGTGACGGTCGCGGCCGGCAACTTCGATGGCACGGGCGCGGACGAGATCGTGGTCGGCGCCGCGACCACCGCGTCGCACGTGAAGGTGTTCGGCCAGACGGGCAACGTGTTCGCCAGCTTCCTGGCGTTCCCCGCGTCGAACGGGGTGACCGTGGCGGCGGGCGATCTGGACGGCGACACCTTCGCCGAACTGGTTGTCGGCTCCGGGCCGGGCTCGAACGGGCAGGTGAACGTGTACTCCGGTCGGACGGCGGCCCTGCGCGGGAGCATCCCGCCGATCGCCGGGACCAACGGTGCCAGGGTCGCGGTCGGGTTCGCCAACAGCGACGCGATGCTCGACATCCTGGTGGGCACCGGGGCCGGTTCGCCGGCGCTGGTCCGCTCGTTCGACGGCACGACGCTGGCGGCGCTCGGCAGCTTCAGCGCGTTCGACGGGTTCCTCGGCGGCCTGTTCGTCGGCTGATCCGGGTGAGTGCAACGGTCGGCCAGGGGCTCGCGCCCCTGGCCTTTTTCGTTACCTATCGGCGCGGAACTGGAGCAGCCCCATCCCCTCCGGGCGGGGGTCGGTGTCGGCCGGGCCGCTCCACGACTGCACCCCCTCGCCGGGCACGAACCGCGACACGTTCACCGCCCAGGTCTTACCGTGCGCGGGGCGGTCGCCGGTCAGCTCCACCAGCGGGATCGCGATCTCGGCCGCCCACCCGGTGTCGGTCGGGCGGAACGCGACGTGGTACTTGGGGTTCCAGCTCCGGTCACCCCAGCAGTCTTCGGCGAGGCACCCGCGCTGGTCGATCTGGAACCGGTAGTACGTCTGGTAGTCGCGGTCCATGTCGAGCAGGATGTCCACACGATCGCGCCCGCTCAGGTCCGCGTCGCGGACGCGCTTCGCGACCGGTTCCACCTTCTTGCCCTGTGGGTGGGTGCACTTCACGGCGATGTACAGGTAGCGCTCGTCGTAAGCGAACAGGCTCTCGGTCTTGTACCGCTCGCCGAACGCCTTCGCGTCCTCGGGCTTGTCGCCGGCGGCGGTCACCTTGAGCGCGAGCGCCTTCGCGTTCTTCGTCCAGCACTCGTCGTTGAGTTCGCCATCGAGCAGCGGGCGCGTGTCCGCGCGGCGGCAGTACCCGAGCGGCTTCGGCGGGGTCGGAACGGCGGTCGGGTTGGTGACCCACAGCTCCGACGCCAAGCAGTCGCGCCACAGGTCCGCCCCCGGGGCGGCGGTCACGGCCTCCGGGGCGCGCTTGAAGTAGTCGTTGATGAACGCCGCCGCGTCGTCGTACCGGCCCACCTGTCGGCGGGCGGAGAGGAAGCACAGCCACGCGGCCGGGTCGCGGCTGTACGCCGGGCCGAGCGCGGCCAGTTTCGGTTCCAGGTCGAGGCACGTCTGGTGCCACTTCACGATCATGTTCGGGCTGTAAAACCGGTACACGTCTTCGGTGACCTCGGCGGCCCCGACGCCGGCTGCGGTGCCGCTGGCGGGCTTGATGTCGTTCACCTCGTTGGCCCCGAAGCTCACACTCTTGAACAGGATCTTCTGTTGGATCTCCGTGCGCCGGCGGGCCTCGGTGCTGGCGTGGTAGCGGGTGAGCCAGCGGAACGCTTCGATGGACAGCGGGTGCCCCGGGTAGTTCACCGTCAGCACGCCGAACACCTCGCGGGCCTCGACCCATTTGCCCTCACGGGCCAGCCGGCTCCCGACCGCGAACGCGGTCCGCGCGGCCACGTCGTCGGGCAACTTCTTGAGCCCGGTGTTGAGCGACCCGATCAACTTTTCCGAGCCACCCAGTTCGGTGTCCGGGATCCCGGCCAGCGCTTCGAGGTTCCGGCGCGCCTGGACCGCTTTCTGCTTTTCGGCCGCGGCAGCCGGGTCGTAAGGGGCTTTGACGGTGCGGCGGGCCACGCCGCCCGGGGTCAGCGCGATCCCCTCCATCAGGTGCGTGTGCGCTTCCGCGCCCTGGAGCCGGTGCGCGACGAGCACGAAGCAGCGCCGGTCGGTGACCGCGGCTTCGCCCGCGAGGGCGCGGGTCGCGGCCTCGGCGAAGTCCCTCGGGGAATCATTGAGCTTGGTGTTGAAGGCGCTCTGGTCGAGCTTCACGGGCGCGGACTTCGGATCGCTCGACAGTGCGTAGACCTTTTTCGCGGCCCACGGCTTCAGCCCGAGGCTGGTGATCTGCTCCGGGAAGCAGTTCGGATCGGCGGCCTGCTTGAACGCCTCCTTCGCGGCGTTCAGCGCGAGTGCGTCGGCCGGGGCCGTGTCGCTCGCGAACTGGTCGCACACGATGACCTCCGGTTGCCACGTGCGGATGGCGAGCACCGCCTCGCGCAACAGTTGCTCTTTCGCCCGGCCGCCGTGGGCGCGGTCCCAGGTCGCGAGCAGGTCGCGCGCGGGCAGCCCGACCGCGTGCGGGGCGATCGGGAACGCCCAGGCCCCCTCGCCGGCCGCGCCCCCCGCCTGCCGCATCGCGGTGCGCGAGCGGAGCCCGGCGCTCGCCTTCTTCGGGTCCGCGGTCGCGGGGTCCGCGTTCATGAGGCCCGTGGACGCGCACAGGTAGCCGTCCGCCGCGCCCAGCGCGGCGACCACGTCGAGCGGGGCGCTCGCCCCGTTGGCGTGGAGGAACAGCACCGCGGCCCGCCGGCCGCCGGCCCGCTGGACCGTCCAGGACTTGCCGCCATCGGTGGTGCCGATGATGCACCCGAGGTCGCCGACGATCCAGCCCTCCTTCTCGCTGATGAAGTGGATGCCGTTCGCGGGCACGGTGAGTTCGGTGTGCTGCACCTCCCAGGTCTTGCCCAGGTCCGCGCTGTGCAGCACGAACCCGCCGGGGCGCCCCGCCACCCACACGTGCGTTCCGCGGGTCGCGACGCACTTCAGATCGCACGAGGCGAGCGCCCGGACCGGCAGCCCGAGGTTGACGTAGCCCCATTTCTTCCCGCCGTCGGTGCTGGTGAGGACGGCGCCGCCGTCACACGCGGCGAACGCGGTGCCCCAGCCCTGCGCCGCCGCCTTCGACACCGCCGCGACGCCGTGAACACCGCGCCCGGCGAGCGGGTCGAGTTCGGCCTCGTGGTACGCGGCGCCCGGGCCGTCCTTGCCCGAGTACGGCATCGCCAAGGTGCCCACCTTGCCCCAGGCGCCGACCACCAGCCCGCTCGTGGGGCCGAACAGTTCCGCACCGCGGCACGAGGGGAGGCGCGGCCCCGGCACCGGGTCCCACGATGCGCCGCCGTCCTTCGTGGTGAACATGCCGGTCGGGAAGGCGTCGGAGCCGTCGCCGCACACGAACCCGGTCTTCTCGTTGAAGAACCGGATCGCGGAAAGGCCCGGCATCACGTTCGTGCCGACTTCGGTCCACTTGAGCCCGGCGTCGGTGGTCTTCAGCATGACGCCGATGGACCCGCTCGGGGTGTCGAGCCGGCCGACGGCCCACCCCGTGTAGATGTCGGTGAAGTGGATGCCGCGGAGGCTGGCCCGGGTGCCGGTCTTCTGGCGCTCCCACTGCTTGCCGCCGTCGATGGTGTGCCACACGGTGCCGTCGTCGCCGCACGCCCAGCCCTCGCTCGCGTCCACGAAGTGGATCGCGTGCAGCCCCGCGTCGTCAAACGCGACCGCCGGTTGCGCGACCGCGGGAGCGGACACCGCCGCGACGAGCGCCAGCGCCAGAAGTAACCGAACCCGATTCATGCTCTGCTCCACGGTGGGAGTGCCTCGCAACGCGCTTGGAGGCTTTGGGAAGCGGGGTAATAGGCGAAGGGCGGAACCGACGCCAGCCGAGTTTCGGCCAGGG